>CAMWPF010000213.1 GCA_947176045.1 uncultured Treponema sp.
GTCTGCAATCAGCGCAAACCTCGGCGACGTTATGGCCGGGTCAATTTCTTCCGCAACAAAGACCGACGCCGCGACTGGGAATGAAATGCCCGACCCGGACAATTCCCAAGTGTACATCAACAGCAAGATCGGAGAGGAAGAGTTTTTTGTTGGGAATGTCAAAAAATCCCTCGCAAAAGAAACCGAACCGAACCACGAGTATATCTGGCTCAGAAAGGTGAAGGACGTATTTGAATTTGTCATCAAGATAACAAACCTTGTCATCACTTCCATGCAGACCGTGATAAAAGGCATCTTCCGCGTCAAGGCTTCTGTGGGTGATTCTGACGCAGACGCATTTATGACGGCAAATCCTACAAATACAGCTGATAATGGCACTCCGGCAAGGACGCTCTCTGTAAAAGGCAACGTTTTGGTAGGAGGACCGGGAAGAAATGATGCGGCTTTTATTGTGCAGGGGGTTACAGAAAATTCCAACAGCTGTGGAGATAAAAATCCAAAAATTGTCTTCAAGAACACTGACGGCAGTCAGATTATTGAGCTGATTTTTACAGACTTTGATGCAGTGCAGGCACCGGCAAGCATTACCTTGCGCGGCAATCAGGGCGGCGAATGGTTCATAATTCCGAACCTCAAGATTGAATCGGCGATAGACATTACAAGCGCCGCCGCTTCCAATTCCCCTACGCCCATCAAGGCGGTCGGCGGCAAGATGGCGAGCAACGACTTCTGGCGCATTGCGGCAGGCGGAACGTCCAACAACGGATTCGTCGAGATTGCCACGGCGGACGACGGCACGGAGCCGATATATATCCGCCAGTACTCGGGCACGTTCGCAACGCTCGTGCGGACGCTCACGTTGCTTGACGGCAGCGGAAATACATCCCTTCCCGGCAACCTGACGCTTGCCGCAGGGAAGAAAATTCTGACTGGCAGGCCATCTGCCGGATATTGGGTGAAGGGGCGCGACAACGCCGTCATCCGGCAGGCGGAAGCGAACGTGCTGTGGGCGCCGCTTATCTCGATAAAGACGAAGGACGGCTCCATCGAAATAGGAACGTGCAACACGGACAACACGCTGTACTTCCGCTATGCCTCCGATGCGAACTACAACGCGGGCAGCAATGCTGTGGATCTTGCTACAGCGTCGCTGAACATATCTGGCAACGCCGCAACGGCGACAAAGGCGGTTCAGGACGGCAGCGGGCGCACCATCACCAGCACCTATATCGACGGCACGTATGTTCCGCAGGTAAGCCGTCTTACTGTATCCGCAAGTTACGGCAGCTGGAGCAGCACCACGCAGTCAGGCTATTATTACAAACAGTCAAGGACATGCACGCTCACCATTACGGCCGTACATGACACATATACCAAGGTGTCCCGGAACGTCATTCCGATGTACCTGGCGCAAATAAAATCCAGCGCTTTCATAAATCAATACGGCTCCATTACATCTGCGGGGACTACAAATGTATACGCCCTGAACAATGCCACCAGCCACACCGTCACCGTTGTGGCTGCGGGAAACAAAGGATTTTCATCCAGCAACAGCAGCTGGACAGAGGCGTCGTCAACTGTCTCCATCAGCGTCTCTGCCACAGATTCCGCCGGCACCGCTATAAATTCCATAAGTACATCGCAGACTGTAAGCCTCAACAGGTCTTACTACTATAAGCCATCATCAGGCGAGTAACCAAGGAGGATTTTTTTGTGAAAAGACTTTTGCTTGACTTTGACAAGATAAAGACAAACCGAGACTATGACACACCGCTGCGGCACTTGGTCTGCGCACAGCTGGACGTGTCCAATGTCTGCAACGCACAGTGCAGGGACTGCGTGGCTCCAAAGGTCGTGCCGCCCAAAGTAACATTGGAAAAGGCGGCGGAATTCTTCGATTCCTGCGCAGCACTCGGAATCAGGACATTCTTCTTTTCCTGCCTCAAGGAGGCGTCGCTTTCGCCGATACTCGTTCCGCTCATACGGCATCTGAGTGAATCCCACCGCAGGCTGCTGATGATATATGACACGAACGGCATCGTATTCCCGGAGGGATTTGAGGAAGCCGTATCGGAGCTGGGGAATGGAAACAGGCTTATTACAAGCATATCCATTTGGGGCGGGAGCGCGGAAAGCTGGCGGTACTGGCACGGCGTTGACCGCTTCGCTGATATGGAGAGGACTGTCGGGCGGTACCTCTCCTGCACCCGGCGCGGCGCGTTCGTTCCAGCATTCTCTACGCGGTTCATTTCGCAGGAGCAGTATGATGAGACAAGGGAATTTGTCAGGAAGAAAGTCGCGTCATATAATTTAGGATTTAATGAGACTGTGCGGCAGGGATTCGACGGAAAGCGTTCGGCTGTAGACGAAGGTACCGTTGTAATGATCCGCCGAATAAACATTGATTCAACCGGCAGCCATGACAAGGACGCGCAGGGAAACATTGTGAGCCTTCCGGCAGTACCGTTCGGCAACTGTCCTGTCATGTTCGTGAATGTCGCCGCACCTGACGGACTTATCAGACCCTGCATCAGCACCATATCTCCCGTACTGGGCGACATATTCGCGCAGCCTGTTACGCCGGAATATCTGCGCAGCATTTATACAGGTTCGCAGGCCCGCAGCATTATGGAGCAGAATAAGAAAGGGCAGTCTGACTTCTGCAAAGGATGCCTTGCACGCGTCAACTGCCGTTGACCAGAACAAAAAGCAGAAAGGAGTTGTACATGAAGTACCTTATTGATGGAATTGGAAAGCAGGCGCTCACCCTTGCGAAGCTCAAGAAGTACCTGAGACCCGACGACGAATACCGCGCCTACGACCCGGATGTCTGCCCGGTGGAAGGATTCGACGTGTCGCGCCTTGCAAACATCAGCCGTACAGACAACGATGTATATGCACTGAATGCGGCGGAAGGCAGTGTGCCGTTCGCCGCGACCGTTGATTTTCCCTCTGCGCTCGAATGGTGCGACTGCTATGTAACGTTCAGAGACATAGGATTCGACATGGATAAGGCGTACAACCTTGAGGATGCGGAGCAGAGCGCCCGCGACCTTGTCAGTCGCATTCAGGCGGCAATTGACGCTGAGAAATACATCTTGCTTGGAAACCGCGGCAATGAGCTGTTTGCCCAGATTGCCGCGGAGTACGACAAGGTTCTGGACTTCACCTACGGCGAGCAGGAGCTTGCGGAGCTTGAGCCATACGGCAGGAACTACTTTTCGGAGCCGGTGGACGTGAACATCATTTCCGTCATCGGAACGTCTCCGGGTGCAGGAAAGTCAACGGCGGCGTTCGCCCTGCGCGACATCCTTCTTGAAAAGGAGCATGAGACATCCGCGATCATCGTCACGGAGGAGACATTCCCGTTCTTCCAGTCCACGGATGAGATGCCTGTCTACGGGTTCTGCCGCCATTTCTCGAATCTCCATCTGGAGCAGGAATTCTCGTACTTGCAGGGGCTTGTCGGGAAGATAAAGGCGGAGCATCCCAATATAAGCAGCATCATCATTCCGTCGCAGGGCAAGTACGGAATGTACCAGCTCGCGCCGCATTATGCGGACAAGTTCCGTCCGATGGAGAACCTATACTCCACGCTGATAGACCACGCGCTCGGATGCCAGTACTGCGTCATTGCGGCGACCTACGACCGCATCCTTGAGGCGCAGGGCATCATCGACTACATGAGCCTTTCCGACTGGCCGATGCCGCTCGCCGTGTTCGTCTCGCCGGTCAGCACGAACGCCGCC
>CAMWPF010000214.1 GCA_947176045.1 uncultured Treponema sp.
CATGATGAATCCTGTCGAGCCGGAATCGGAAAAAATCAGTTTTCCAAAAAACGAGTTTTCAGAACTTGCACATGACGTTCTTTCAGAAATTCTTGCTCATGAAAATATGCGAGAATACGTGCGCTCCCATGAAGGACTTTCCGAGAACATTCAGACAGACATTCTGGAGTGGCTGAAAAAAACAAACACCGCCCTTGGAACGGAAAGTCCGTTTACAGAGGAAGCCGCATTCATTGCACAGCAGAAAAAACTATCCGCACAGGAAATCGCTTCGGATGTTTCTGCCGACAAATCAAAAATCCAACAACAGTACAAACTTCTTCCTTCTGTCAATACGGCACAACATGGAAGCATTGCAGAAAGTGATTTGGATTTTGATTTTTATAAGAAGCAGTTTTGCGCACATAAAATCATCAAAAAAACAGATGAGGAAGAAAAAATCGGCTGGAAAATCGGCTGGAAATCTGAAGAAAAGCTTGAAACGCTCCGCAGAAATTTCATTGCCGACATGGAACGGAATCTTCTTGACCGCAAAAACAAGTGGGAGCAGGAACGCATCGATGCTGCAAGAAGGCAGTTCCTTGAAGAGTTGTACAAAAAGATTGACCAGTTCCAGAGGCTGGAAAAGCTGGTGTCACCGTTCATTGCTGATTTAGGCTATCTGTGGGATTTGTCCAGCCGTCCGTTTAAGACAAGCGGATTTGAAATTCTGGACAGTTTTGCAAAGCTTCTTGAGCAGGATGAATCATTGCAGGAGCTGGCGGCACTTCTCGGCAAGCAAAGCCGGGCGCAGTCAGTTTTTGAAAAGGAACTGCGAGACAAAGTTGTCGTTAAAACTGAATTTCATCCGAAGCCTGCCTACCGCGGACAAGTTATGGGAGTAACATATTCAAACGACATTTCATCCGTTCTGCCGAGCGAACTTGCCCTGCTCAAAAATCCAAAAACGAAAAAATTGTTCATGCTGAAATTCGCACAAAAGCAGCTGCTTTCATTTAAATATGAAAACGATGAGGCTGTTGAAAAGCAGGAAACGGAGCGAGAAGAACTGTCCGCCGAAAAGAAAGAACCGAAAGGGCCGATTGTCATTTGCGTTGATACTTCCGGCTCTATGCATGGAACGCCCGAACATATTGCAAAAACTGTTACGTTTGCATTGGCAAAAATTGCGATAGAGGAAGAACGTAAATGCTATCTGATTTCCTTTTCAACAGGAATTGAAACGCTGGATATGAGCGATTTTAAGACGGGCAACGCACTTGAGAGACTTGTTCAATTTCTGCGGATGTCGTTCCACGGCGGAACGGACGCTGCCCCGGCTTTGAACCATGCCCTCAAGCTGCTGAACGGAAACAGCTGGAAAAATGCCGATGTCCTGCTGATTTCTGATTTTGTCATGGGCAGCCTGCCCGATGAAGTGGCAAACGCAATTGAGGCTGAAAAAGAGAAAAACACGGAATTCCACAGCCTCGTTATCGGCTCGAGCGGAAACAAGGCCGCTGTGCAGAACTTCAATCACAACTGGTTGTATGACATGAATGACGCCCACGCAGCACGTCATCTGGCAGAGCAGCTGCACGAATTGAGAAAATGAACTCCGCTTCTGCATTCATATTCTGAAAATAAATGATATTTGTGGTATGATAATAAACATAATGATTATTGAAAAAGGAGCAATGGAAATGAAAGCAACAAAAGAACAGTTAATTGATTTTTTAGAAGAAAATGTTCTGAAACCTTCTGAATCCATCCAAAATGCAACAGAAACAATAAAAAGAAAAATCAGAGCAACAAGAATGAGACTGAACAAACTTGCATCTGCAGAAAAAGTAGAAGAATTCTTTTGGAATGCGATGGCAACCGACAATGGAATAGACAGTTACACGAAAATAAAAGGGATTGGAGGAGTAACTTTTGAAGATGTCCGCAAAGATTTCAAAACACTTTGTGGAAGATGACCGAAACGAAAAGCACAACTGGTATTGGGGCATGAGGAGACACCCACAAATGGCAAAGCGTATACTCATTCTGAACGGCAGCCCGAAACAGAACGGCGGCACTTCGCGCTTCCTTTCAAAACTGATTGGCGTGCAGCTGGCGGGTTCTCACGTGGAGTACGCATCGCTGCGGCAGAAAAGCGCACACGCTGACATTGTGCGGCGGCTTTCAGACATCGATGTGCTTGTCATCGCCTCGCCGCTGTATGTGGACGGCATTCTTTCCCACGTCATCGAATTTTTGCAGGCGGCGGAAGAATTCTGCACGCACAACGTCTGCCGCTTCACCGTGTACGCGGTTTCCAACAACGGCTTTATCGAAGGCTCGCACAACAAGTCCCATCTGAAAATGTACGAATGCTGGTGCCGAATCGTCCGAGAGCTTTCTGATTTCCCGGGCAACTAGGGCGAATCCGCTTCCGGCAGTTCCGGCGTGGCTTGCCTCAATCGCGGCGTTTATCGCAAGGATGTTGGTCTGCGCCGAAATGTCCGCGATGACCGCGTTCGCCTGATGCAGCACGTCCGACCCGGATGCAAGCCGGGCAATCCGCCTGTCCTGCGTCTCAAGAATTGCTCCAAGCTCGGCAAATGCCTGTTGTAACACGGTTTGCTCCTTAAAATTGCACACCGCAGGAAGTTCGCTGGAAACTTCGCCTTACGGCTCGTTGCGAGAACAACTTCCGAGGCGTGCAATTCCGTCCGCATGAGCGACTTGTTGCGATGCGGACAGTCCAATAAGCGAGTTTTCGCAAGAAAACTCGAGTTAACGTTTGCGGCAGTATTTTGACGCGAACGTCAAACATTCCATTTTGCTATTTCGTCTTCCTTACAAATTCCACGAGCGACTGCGCGGTGCCTTCAATTCCCAGAATCGAGCTGTCCACAAACAGATTGTAGTTTTCGCGCGCGCCCCATGTCTGCTCCGTGAATGTGCTGTAGTGGTTCGCCCGTTTCTTGTCGATGATGCGGATGTCCCGCTCCGCCGTTTTCGGACTGAAGCCGCGCTCCCGGACAGCCCAGTCTGCCTTGAATGCTGCCGGCGCAAAAACGAAGATGTTGAGCACATCGGACGCGCTGATTTCCTCACAGTGGGTGAGGATGTGGTCCGCGCACCTTCCGACGATGATGCAGCTTCCGTTCCGCGCGAAGCCGACAATCGCTTTCCGCTGGGCAAGGAACACCGTGTCGGCAAACGTGAGCAGCGAGGGGCTTGCGTAGCGGGAGCCGAGTCCGACCGAGTACAGCCATTCGGAAGAAAGGTTCTGCTCGTTCCTTGAAATGAACTCAGGCGAAAGCCCGGACTCTTCCGCCGACCGCTCGATGATTTCCTTGTCGTACACAGGAACGCCGAGCAGTTCTCCCATAATCTGGGCAACGGCATGGCCGCCGCTTCCGAATTCGCGGCTCACTGTGATGATTCGTTTCATTCATTTTCCTCCATACAAAAAGGTTTAAAACAAAAAAAGCCAGAGAAGAACATTGCAATGCAATAATCTTCTCTGGCCTAACTTACAAAGTGTAAATTAAAATGCCCTCCGGCGCGCGCCTTTCCTGTTCGGCGCGCAAGCCTTGTCTGGCGGAAAACCGCCGTCCGATTTTGTTGTGAGCGTTTTTAATTGTACGAGATAGAATCATTTTGTCAAGAGGTGGAACGGAAAGTTTCCTGCGGTTTTTTATGCATTCGTGGGGATGAGCAATTTCTTCGGGACGGCAACGCAAGTCGGAAACATCTCTACGGCAGATTC
>CAMWPF010000215.1 GCA_947176045.1 uncultured Treponema sp.
TAGCAATAAGCGCGGCAGCGTCGGCGCAATCCTGTCGGCGCTTGTCCGCTTCGGCGCGGACAAGAGGATCCTCACGGACGCGCATCCGCACATCGGAACGGACAGGCTTCCGCTCATCGTCAATGCCGTCCGGGAGGAAATCATCCGGCACGGCGGGGAATTCCATTTCCGCACGCGCTGCACCGGATTCCTGAGGAATGCGGACGGGCGGATTTCAGGAATCACGGCGGAG
Organism: uncultured Treponema sp.; assembly: GCA_947176045.1. GTDB lineage: Bacteria > Spirochaetota > Spirochaetia > Treponematales > Treponemataceae > Treponema_D. The sequence goes on from CAMWPF010000215.1 coordinate 233, forward strand.
CGCACCGACGGCGGCGGGCAGGTTGAGTTCCGCGGAGACGCGGTCGTCCTCGCATCCGGGCATTCCGCCTCCGACATCTATAGGCTGATTGCAAAGGCCGCGCCCGCCGCGCTTGAAGCGAAGACGTTCGCCGCCGGCGTCCGCGTGGAGCATCCGCGCGCGCTGATCGACAGCATCCAATACCATGGAAGAAGCGGCGGGCTTCCCGCCGCGGAATACCGGCTCGCCGCGCAAGTCGAGGGGCGCGGCGTCTACTCGTTCTGCATGTGTCCCGGCGGATTCGTCGTTCCGTCCGCCACCGGCCCCGAGGAAATCGTCGTCAACGGAATGTCGGCGGCGGCGCGCAACTCGAACTGGTCGAACGCCGCCATCGTCGTCGAGACGCGCCCGGAGGACGTCCCGGAGGAATTCCGCCGGAAAGCCGCGGACGCCGGATACCCCGCGCTCGCGGGGCTGCTCTTCCGAACGGCGCTTGAGCGGGAGACGAAGCGCCGCGGCAGCGGGCAGAGCGCGCCGGCTCAGCGGCTCACGGACTTCCTTGCGGAGGCGCCTTCGGACACGCTGCCTTCCGCAAGCTACACGCCCGGCGTGGTTCCGTCCCGCCTCGACCAGTGGCTTTTTCCGCACATCGCGCGCAGGCTTTCGGCAGGCTTCCGCGCATTCGGACGGAATATGCGCGGATTCGTCTGCCGCGACGCGCTGCTCATCGCAAGCGAAACGCGCACCAGCACGCCGGTGCGGATCCTGCGTGACGGCGGAACGTTCGAATGCGCCGCGCTCGCAGGGCTGTATCCGGCCGGCGAAGGCTCCGGCTATTCCGGCGGCATCGTCTCCTCCGCCCTCGACGGACAGAACGTCTGCCGCGCCGTCGCGGAACAGCTCCTCAACGGGGCGGCGCGATGAAGCCGGCCATCGTCTGCACGACGCTCCTCGTCGAAACGTCTCCGCAGGCGCTGCCGCTGGGAGCGGCGTGCATCGCCTCCGCCCTGAAGGCTGCGCCCGACATCGCCGCGCAGTTCGACATACGCCTCCTCACGTTCAGCCGCGAGTCCGCCGAATGCGCCGCCTGCGGAACGCCGTCGGACAGGGCGGAGGTTACCGCCGGACGGCTGGCTGACGGCGGCGCGCCCGCCTTCGCCTGCTTTTCCGTCTATGTCTGGAACCGCGCCGAACTTGAAGAGACCGCGCGCCTGCTCAAGGAGCGCTTCCCGCACACCGTGTGCATCGCGGGAGGCCCCGAGGCGACCGCCGCGCCGCTTTCGTTCCATCAGTTCGACTACACGGTTTCCGGCGAGGGGGAGGACGCCGTTCCCTCGCTCATCAGGACGCTCGCCGCGCTGCCGGAAGCGCGGAGGCGCGCCGTGCCGCAGGACTGCCTTCCCCAAGGCGTGTTCAGGCTGGACGCGCGGGACGAAGCTCCGGCGGAACGCTTTCCGCGCGCCGTGACGCCGGACATCGGAACGCTTCCGTCGCCGTACCTTGACGGGACGCTCGACCCGGCGCAGTTCGGCGGAGCGCTGTGGGAGCTTGCCCGCGGCTGTCCGTTCCGCTGCTCCTACTGCTATGAATCAAAGGGGGAGAAGTCCGTCAGGCGCGTTCCGCTGGCACGGATTGAGGCGGAGCTTGACTTCTTCCGCGAGCGCGCCGTTCCGCAGATCTTCGTGCTGGATCCCACGTTCAACGCGGACAAAAAGCGCGCGCTCGCGCTGCTGTCATTGATTTCCAAAAAGGCGCCCGGAACGTTCTTTTCGTTCGAGGCGCGCGCGGAATTCATCGACCGGGAGCTTGCCGCGGCGTTCGCGCGCATCCCCTGCTCCCTGCAAATCGGACTGCAAAGCGCGGATCCGGCGGTGCTCGCGAACATCCGACGGACGTTCGACCGCCGCCAGTTCCAGCGGAACATCGGCTTCCTCAACAGCGCGGGCGCGGTCTTCGGACTCGACGTGATCTACGGACTGCCCGGCGACACGTTCCGCGGATTCAAGGAAAGCCTCGACTTCGCGCTGTCGCTCTACCCGAACAATCTGGAAACGTTCCGGCTTTCGGTGCTTCCGGGAACGCAGCTGCACGAGGACGCGCCGCGCTTTTCGCTCGTCCATGAGGCGGAGCCGCCCTACCACGTCATCTCGACGCCGGAATTTCCGGAGGCGGACATGCAGAAGGCGGAGGCGCTTTCGCGCGCCTGCACGCTGTTCTACAACTACGGCCGCGCCGTGCCGTGGTTCCTCGCGGCGGCGCGCGCCCTGCACGAGCGCCCCTCGCGCTTCTTGGAGCAGTTCGCCCGATGGCGCGCGCTCCGGGAGCGGACGGAACGCGCGCCTGCATCCGACGGAACGGACGCCGCCGGATGCAGCTGTCCGCCGCACGAAGCCGTCGAGGCGATGCAGCTGGAATTCCTTTCGGAACGCTTTCGGGAAAACGGAATTTCCCGCCTGTACGCGGCGGCGCGCAGCATCGTGCGCTTCCACGGCGCGCTCTCCCGCACGGAGGCGGACGGCGCCATGCAGACGGCGCGGCTTGACTTCCATCCGGACGACGTCGCCGCGCCGGAGGCGTCCGACTTCGCGTTCTTCCAAAAGCACGCGGCGCCGTTCCCCTGCACCGTCCAGACATTCCGAAAGGACGGAGCCGCGCGCTGGCGCATCGTCCGCCGCTGACCGCTATTCCCCGATGGCGGCAAGCTCCTCCCAGCGCGAGTACTGCGCTTCAAGCAGGGCGGAGACCCGCCGGTATTCCTTCGCCGCCGCCTCGATGCCGCCGAACGCGGCTCCCGGAGCAGCGCATCCCATGGACGCCTCAAGCGCGCCCTTCCATTCCTCCAGCTCCAGAATCGACGCCTCCACCGCCTCGAATTCCTTCTGCTGGGCAAAGCTGCGCCTTTTCCGGCGCGCCTCCGTGGCTCCGCCCTGCGGCGCAGGCTGTTCCGCCGCCTTGACGCCCGCCGGAGACGCCGCCAGCTCCCGCCGGTACGCGATGTACTCGGAGCATTTCCCCGCAAAGCCGCTGATGCTGCCGTCGTCCTCCATTATGAACAGCGAGTCCGCGACCTTGTCCATAAAATACCGGTCATGGCTCACGACGAGCAGGCAGCCTTCAAATTCCGAAAGGAACTGCTCGAGGATGTTCATCGTAAAAATGTCAAAGTCGTTCGTCGGCTCGTCCAGAACCAGAAAATTCGGATCCGACAGAAGCAGCCGCACAAGGAACAGCCGCTTTTTCTCGCCGCCGCTGAGCGCGGACACCGGCGAGTGCTGCATCTTTCCAGAAAATCCGAATTCCTCCAAAAAGACGGCGGCGGAGCGCGTCCTTCCGCCGCTTCCCGTGATGAATTCCGCGGACTCCCGCACGTATTCCAGCGCGGTGAGGGAGGCGTCCGCGAACGCCGGATTCTGGTTGTAGTAGCCGAAGACGGTGCCTGCGCCGGCCTCGACGCTTCCCGAATCAGGCGGAACCGTCCCCGTTACCAGATTCAGGAACGTCGATTTTCCCGAGCCGTTTC
>CAMWPF010000216.1 GCA_947176045.1 uncultured Treponema sp.
GCGGAAAGCCCCGCCTGCTCCTCTGGCAGGCTGATGATCGCGTGCTTGGAATTCTGGATGAATTCCGTGCTGTCCGCGTCCTTCCAGCCGAGCAGCGAGCGCGCCGACTCAATCGGCATGAGCTGCATCCCCAAGTCAATTCCAAAGTACGGAACGTTCCGTTCCCGCGCATACTTGACCGCCGCGAGCAGCCCCAGAAATCCGCGCTGCCCATAGTTCCCCGGCACGACGATGCCGTCGACGCCCGCGAAGAACTCGGAGACGTCCTCCGCCTGCTCCAGCGCCTCCGAATCAATCTTGCGGATTTCCAGATCAGCGCAGAACGACGTAACCGCGGCGTGGAACAGCGACTCCCGCACCGACTTGTAGCATTCGTCCAAAGAATCCTTCTGCCCGACCATGCCGATGACAACCCCAGGCCCCGGTTCGTTCAGCCGGGACAGGAACGTAGACCACTGGCGCACGGACGCGCTCCCTTCGGTTTTGACGGCGAGCTTCTTCAAAATACGCCTGTCGATGCCCTCCTTATGGAACAGCACGGGAAGCTCGTAAATCGTCTTCTGGACATTGGAAGACATGAATACCGCATCTTCGCCCACATTGCAGAACAGGGCAAGCTTCCTGCGCATATCCGCGTCAATCTGCTTCTCGCAGCGGCACAGCAGGATGTCCGGCTGGATTCCCGCCTCCTGCAGCTGCTTGACGGAATGCTGCGTCGGCTTTGTCTTCAGCTCGCCGCCGGTGATGACCGGAATCAACGTCAGATGCACCGAGCAGACGTCGTTCCTGCCCAGCTCGTGAATCAGCTGGCGCGCCGACTCCAAAAATGGAATCGACTCGATGTCGCCGACAGTCCCGCCGATTTCAACGATGACGACGTCGGCGCCCGTCTTGGAGCCGATGTACAAGATCCGCCGCTTGATTTCATCAGTGATGTGCGGAATGACCTGCACCGTGCGCCCGTTGTAGCGCCCCGCGCGCTCGTTCCGAATCACCTGGTCGTAGACTTTGCCGATGGTGATGCAGTTGTCGTTTGAAATTGAAATGCTGGTAAAGCGCGAGAAATTCCCCAAATCCAAGTCCGTCTCCGCGCCGTCCTCCGTCACGTATACTTCACCGTTCTGAAACGGACTGATGTTTCCGGCATCCATATTGATGTAGGGATCGCATTTTATCATGGAAATTTTCAGTCCGCACCCTTCAAGGAGGCTGCCGATTGTCGCCGATGCGACGCCCTTGCCAAGGCTTGAACAAACTCCGCTCGTCACCAGAATGTACTTACTCATAGCGTCTGATTTTCCCACGATACTTCATTTTAGTCAAGATTTCAGGATATCGGCGGCAGGGGCAGGAGAACCGTTTGCAGGCAGGAAGGGCGGAAGGATGTCCCATGCGTTCGGAACAGGCGGGGGCGCGCGATTCAAGCGCCGCGCCCCCGCCGGCAGCTCCGTGCAAAAAACCGCACGGACTGCGCCGCCGCACAAAAAAACGGACGCCGCCCTACGGATGCGCGCGGGCAAGCGCGCTGATTTCGTCCGCCATCTGCATCAGCGGAACCTGCTTTTGGACGCCGCCCAGCTCCCACGCGACGCGCGGCATGCCGTACACGACGGCGGACTTCTCGTCCTGACCGAGCGTCCACGCGCCCTGCCTGCGCATTTCGGCAAGCTGCTCCGCGCCGTCGCGCCCCATGCCCGTCATGATGACGCCGAGCGCGTTATTCTTGTACAGCTTCGCCACAGACTCAAAGAGGACGTCCACTGAAGGACGGTGTCCGTTCCGCGGCGGATCCTGATTCGTCTTGATGACGCAGCCAAGCCCGTGGTCTTCCACACATATATGGTACGCGCCCGGCGCAATATAGATGTGTCCCGGCTCCACGCGCATATTGTCGGCAGCCTCCACAACCGTCAGCGGGCAGATGCGGTCCAAGCTCTGCGCGAACTCCGCCGTGAATCCCGCCGGCATATGCTGGACGACCAAAATCGGCTGGCGCAGATGCGGGTCAATCATCTTGAACACATCCCGCAGGGCGTTCGGACCGCCGGTGGAAATGCCGAGGGCGATCAGCTTGATATGCCCGCCCTCCCGCAGCGGCGTAATGACCGCAGGCGTCTTCTTCTCCTGCGAGAACGAAAACACCGGCTGCATCTGCGCCGACGAAGCGTCGGCGGACGCTTCGCCCTTCTTCTTTGCGACGAACTGCTCCGCCCGGTGCATTTTGATTTGATGCAGGAAGTAGTCCGTAAACGGAATCTTCTTTCCGTTCCGCCGGGCCGCAGCGCCGCCGTAGGACGCAAGCTTTTCAATCAGCTCGTCTCCGACGTTCACGACTTCCGAAGACGCGGAGCCGCCCGGCTTCGTTATGAAGTCGGAGGCGCCAAGCTCCAGGCACTGCATGGTAACGGCCGCGCCCTGCGTCGCGATGCTCGAAAGGATGATGACCGGAATGTTCAAATGGCGCGCCTTGCGCTCCTTCAGAAATTCCACGCCCGTCATAACCGGCATCTCAATGTCAAGGACAATGATGTCCGGCTTGTACAACGGAATGGAGTCCAGCAGCATCTGTCCGTTTATCGCCTTGTTGACAACCTGCATACCCGGAGTATCGTTGATAATCCGCGAAACAAGATTCCGCATCAACGCGGAATCGTCACAAATCGACACAGAAAGCGTGTCGTATGCTGAATCCTTGCTTTCCATAACGCACACAGCCTCACTCTATAAATTCTTCTGGTACAGACAGGCCCAATCCGTCTTGAGGAATTCAAAGCGCGTCTTCATGCCGAAAAGCGATTCCGAATGTCCGATGAACAAGTAGGAATGCGCCGCCATAGAATTCCAAAAACGGTCCAACACGACCATCTGAGCAGGCTCATCAAAATAAATCATGACGTTCCGGCAGAAGATGACGTCCAAATTCCGCGCCCCCGCGTCATGCTGAAGGTTGTGGTAGTCAAACTTGATGCAGGACATGATGTCCCTGTTGACCTGATAGCCGCCCTCAACCTTCGTAAAGCACTTGGAAAGATAGTCCGGCGGAATTCCGACAACCTTGCTGTCGGAATAAAAGCCGCGCTGGGCGACCATCAGCGACTTCAAGGAAATGTCGGACGCCATGATGGAAAACAGATATCCCGGCGGAAGGATCTTCTTCATGATCATCGCAATCGTGTACGGCTCTTCTCCCGTCGAGCAGCCGGCGCTCCAAATACGGACGGTGCGGTCGCCCGTCTTGCGCTTCTCTTCAAGCACATGGGGAATTACATAGTGGATCAGCGCGTCGAAGTGCGGCTGGTTCCTGAAGAAGCGCGTCAGGTTCGTCGTTACCGAATCAAGCATCCGCTTCATTTCCTCATGATCCGTCGTGATCACCTTGAAGTAGTCGGCCGCCGTTGCAAGCTTCTTCTCCCGGAGGATTTCCTTTATACGGCTGTCAAGGACAGGACGGTTCGTGCTGGAAAATGTAATTCCGCTCTCATCGTAAATTATTTTCCGAAACCTTTCAAAATCTATGTCGCTTAATATAGTATCTGGCATAACAAACAGTATACTTTCTTCCGTTTTTTATGTAAAGCAGTCAGTCGTCCCCGAAAATAATTCCCTTGCAGCCTGATTCCGGGCGTTCCGGCGGCGCGGAAATCCGCGCCGCCGTCGGGTGCTTGCCTCAACTCCTCGGCCGCTCCGCGTCCTGCGGTGTACCGGCAG
>CAMWPF010000217.1 GCA_947176045.1 uncultured Treponema sp.
GTATGAAGTCTATCAGGGGACGGACGCGGCGGGCGTTTTGATTGCGAGCGGGCAGCCGCAGGGACGGACGGAGGTCCGCATTTCGTGCGGGCAGGCTTTTATCCGCGCGGTCGCCCACAAGGATTGGTATGTGGATTCGCTGCCGTTGGAACGCCGCATCGTCGTTTCCGCTCCGAGTTCCGGCGGAACGCTCGACGTTCCGGGCATCGCGGGCGTCGCGTTCCGCATGGCGTCGGGCGGCGGAACGTTGTACAGGTCTGCCATTGCCGCAGATGCCGCCGCCGGAACAATTTCGTTCGAAGCGCGTTCGGACGGAGGCGGACTTCTGCCGGTGTCTGAATGGTCCATTACGGTGGATTACGGAATTGCTGGTTCCGCCTGCGTGCTGCCGGCGGACATTTCGTCGGATACGGATGAAATACAGTTCATTCCGTCTCTGCCTGCCGGAACATACTTCGTGTTCGTTTCGGCGGTGTATGAAAACGTCAGATACGGCGCCTCCTTCACCATCCTGCTGGAAGAGTCGCCGCTGCTGGAAGGAGGAATTTGAGGAATGGGGCGCATGAAAAAAATCGTGGCTGCGGGCGGACGGAAGGCGGCCTTTGCGGCGCTGCTTGCGTCGGCTTCCCTTCTTGCAGGCTGCGGCCTTCGTGCAGACGGCGGAGAGGCCGTTCCGGGCGGAAATGGGGCGTCGCTGTGCGCCGTCCGCGGCACGCTTGGACTGCACGGAGCGTTTCCATCGGCGGCAGTTCTGTCCGCTGCGCCGGAACTGGCAGACGGTTCTGCCGCCTCCGCGCGCACTGCGATTCCCTCCCTTCCTCCGCCTGCTGCGGAATATCGGGTCGAAGTGTACGCAGACGGCAGATTGTACAGTTCCGCGGTGCCGGAACTGACGGACGGCGCATGGACCTTCGAATGCCTGCTTCCCGCCGGAACGTACCGGTTTGACGCAGCCGGCCTGCTGGACGGTCTTGCGGGGAAGCAAGGAGGTCGCAGTCCCTGCCGCGGAGCCGCCTTCGTTTTCCATTGCGCTCTTCCCGGTGCAGGACGGCGGCACGGGCAGCGTCGCCCTGGCTGTTGAGAAGGAGGACGGGCCGCTGTGCAGGAGCATAACTTCCGTCCGCATGGCTATGGGTTCCGGCGGGGATGCCGCGGAAATTTCTGCGGATTTTGCTGGATCTGCTGCACTCCTCAGCGCGGGCCGCGTCGATTCGGGCGCGCATCCGGCGGTCATTTCATTTTTGGCGGGAGCGGACGTCCTGTACAGCGTGCGGGAGGTGGTGAACATTTTCGACGGCCTTCCGACCGACAGCTGGCTGAAGTCCGGCGGCGAGCCGTACCTGTGTGAAAAATCCGACGGAACGGTGCGGCTGCTTGTTGCGGAGCGGCTGCTTGAAGCCGCCGCCGCTATCCGTGAGAATTCCGCCTCGACGTTCTTTGTGTCGGGGGCGGGAGGCTACGATTCCGCGCGCATTCCCGGCGGCTCCGCTCCTGCCGACAGCAATTCCGGCAGCTACGAAGCGCCGTTTGCAACTGTATATGCGGCCTCCGCGCGGTGCGTTCCCGACGGGCGGCGCTGGACCATTTATGTGGACGGCACGACTGCGGAACCGCAGGCAGTCACCATTGCGGCCGGCGCGGATGTATCAATCGTCCCGCTGTCCGCCGCAGAAATCACGCCTGCGCGCGATTTTTCGCCGGCGCTCATAACGGTGGAAGGCACGCTTTCGATGAGCCGCATCTCGCTGGACGGCGGCGGCCGGAAGATGCACGCAGTAAAATGCGGGGGCGCCTTGGACGGGCCGGAAGGCGGACTGCTCCTCGATTCCTGCGAAATCGTCGGCTTCGGAGACAGCGCGGTCAAGACGTCTTCTGCGTGCAGGCTGGCGGATTGCAAAATCGAGTCGTGTTCGTCTGCATCTTCCGGCGGCGCCATATACAGCGAGGGAATGCTCGCCGTTTCTGGCGGAACGATTTCGGGCTGCACGGCCTATGATTCCGGCGGCGCCATATATGCATCCGGCGCATTATACATCACTGATGTGGAGATTTCCTCCTGCGCGGCAACTTCTCTCGAGGGAAAGGGCGGCGGGATTTTTGCAACCGGCGGTCCGTCCGGCGGCCCGTTTGAACTGTCTGGCGGCTCCATTTCGCAGTGTGAGTCCGGATACGGCGGCGCAGTCCATGTTGAGGGCCTGGATGCAGTCGTGTCTGGAGCGCGCATCTGCCGGAACAAGGCGTCCTCGTCGGGCGGCGGAATATCTGCCTTTTTTGGAACACGGCTTCGGGCGGACGGTGTTGTGATGGAGCGCAACTCCTGCGGCATGAACGGCGGCGCGGTTTTCATTGTGCCGGGAATATCCGCCAGGTTCGACGGCTGTGTGATTGAGGGGGCGGCAGGCGCTTTTGATTTTGATGCACAGCGAGGCGGAGGAATCTACTGCGCGGGGGCAGGAGGAGCTGACAGCGTTGTAGCGGTTTCCGACTGCGCCATCATCGGCTGCGGCGCCTCCGTTATGGGCGGAGCGCTGTATATAGAGGCGGACGTGGCGCTTGCCGATACGGTGGTTTCCGGCTGCACGTCGCGTGTGGGCGCAGGAATTGCATTCAAAACCAGCTCGGGCGGAACGCTTTCTGTTTCCGGCTGCACACAGCTTGATTCTGCAAGCGGCGTGAATATTTCAAGCCCCGGTTCCGGAATCATTTCTGTTTCTGGCAGGCTCACTGCCCCCGGGAAGGTGGCGGCAATCACGTTCAACACTATTCAGCCGGAAGACGAAGGGATGGCGGTTATTGCCGATGGCTATTCCGGCGGCGCGGGCGGAACGTTCAGCGAAGATGTGGCGAAATTTGTGGTGGAGAATCCCGGATACATGATTGACTTCGCAGGGAAGCTCCGCTCAGCAGGCCGCATACTGGATGGCGCGGAGCCGGTCGGCACGGTTGGGATTGCGCTTCCGGAAGGCGGAATGAGTATGCAGGATTGAGTTGCAAGGCCGGACAGTGCGCTGCGTCCGGTGTCTTTCCGCAGTGAAATGTGGTACAATGAGTGGCGAGGTATAAAAGAATGAAGGAAGCGGTTGTTTTTCTTGCAGATGGATTTGAGGAAATCGAGGCGGTAACGGTCATTGATTATTTGCGGCGTGCAGGCGTTTCTGTTCGGACGGTCGCCGTTCCGTCGCCGGATATGGGCGATGAGGCTGTGCCGTGCGGCTCGCACGGCATTCCGATACGCGCGGACTGCACGCTCCGCCAACTTTTGGACGGGGGCGCGGCGCTGCCGGATGCGGCGTATGTTCCAGGCAGAATGCCGGGGGCGTCCAACGTCGCGGCGTGCGGCGGCGCGCTGGATTTTTTGAAGCGGTGCTTCAAGGCGGGAAAGATTGTCTCCGCCCTGTGCGCGGCTCCGGCGGTAGTGCTCGCAAGGACTGGCATCCTTGCGGGGCGCCGTTGGACGTGCTATCCGGGAATGGAGGACGGCGTCGGCGGGTACTGCGGCTCTCCGGAAGCAGCTGCGGAATGTCTGAAGGGCAGCAGCCACGTTCCGGGCGTTCCGTTCGTCGTGGACGGAACGGTGGTGACGGGAAGCGGGCCGGGAACGGCGGCGCCGTTCGCCATGCAGCCTGTCTCGTTTACACATCTGCCGCTGCCGACGAACTCGAGGGTGTAGATCTCGGTGGTCGCCGTATCATTAAAAAA
>CAMWPF010000218.1 GCA_947176045.1 uncultured Treponema sp.
GTCGATGACATTGTGAATCTGATTATGAAATATAACGGTGACAAGCGTCTCCACGACGATGTTACAATGATGGTTGCCAAGGTAGGATGATATGATTTTTATATTGTTGAATTTCGTGCTTGCGGCGTGCGCCGTCGCCGCGACGGTGTATGTTGACCGTGTGGAAACAAAGTATCATGATGGAATGAATCCTGTCGTCACAAACATCTTGATTCTTGCCGTTGTAACGGCGATGTATTCACTGTTCTTGAGCACGCGGCAGTTCATGACGCCCGCGCTTTTTTCGCTGCTGATGCGGGTCTGCCTTCTGCTCGAGGCCTGTATGCTCATCAACATTTCATTCTGCTTTGTATACTATGCGTGGAAATCATTCAACCAGATCATCCTTCTTGTGAAGGTTGTCCTGTACCTGTTTTCGTTCTGGTTGATTTTCTTCAACTTCAAGGACATTTATGTTCATCCATCTACGGGAATTGAAATTCAGTCGGCGTATTTATTTTCGGGTGCGGCGCGGTCGTTCTTCCCGTGGACGTGGGTGTCTTTGTTCAACGGAATTTTCCGCTTCGGACTTCCGGCGGCGGGCTGTGTGGCGATGCTTGTTCGGAATGAAATGAAGGCGACAAAGCTGGAAAAATTCAAGGGCTGCATTTATGCGCTCGGCTTGCTTTCCATGTGGATTTTGGTGCTTGCGCTCAAGCTGTCCTCCGACGATTATCCGGGATTCATGCTCCTGCACTTCTATATATACGTTCCGCTGCTGGTGATTTTTCCCATCGGTTCTTGGGTTGCCGCCGCGCCTTCGGGACGGGCGATTGTGTCGTTCATCGTCAAATGCATCTGTATGTATGTTCTTCCCGCCGCCGTTATGGGATTTGTCTTCATGATGCTGTATCCGATGGCGAAGGAGCATATGGCGCTGTTCGTGGTGTGCATGCTGGCGACGGCGGGCGCAATCCTGTGGGTGGTCACGACGATGTCGCGGCTGATTTCAAAGAGCAAGTTCGGACATTCCGCGGATTACGCGGCGAATTTTGAAAAAGATCTTGCCTCCATCGACTACAGCGGTGAAATGGCTGACATTGCGGAAACTATGTTCCATATCTTCCGCAAGAATGCCGAGGCGTCTTCCATGGCGGTCTTCATCAATGGCGGAAACGGCATCTTTGATCCGGCGTATTCGTCCAGCAGCAGGAAGTACAAGCTGTCGAATCCAGAGGCGCTGTTTGAATCGCTGCTGAACATCGGAAAGAACGTGGTCATTTCCTCCGAGGTGGAGTCGCTCCACGCGCTGGAAGGAATCAAAGGCGAGCTTGGAAAATTCTTCAAGGACACCGCTTCGGACGCGCTGTTCATCTTGAACGAGGGCCGCGACGTCCACGGCTTCATCTTGCTTGGACTCAAGGCGAGCGGCGACCATTACAAGGAATATGATTTGAATGTATTCACAAAATTGTATTCCTATTTCTTCGTGTTCGGATACTATATGCGGAACATTGCGAATTCGGAAATCATCGGTACGGTCAACCGGGAGCTTCGGATGTCGTCGCAGATCATCACGTCCATTCAGGAGAACATCGACCTGCTTGAGAATCCGAAGATTGATGCCGGCTGCATCATGATTCCGGCGCACAACATCGGCGGCGAATTCGTCGATATGATCCGGCTGACGGACACGCGCCATCTGTTTGTCGTCGGCGACTTGAGCGGAAAGGGAATCGCGGCGAGCATGAGCATGGTCATCTTGAAGGCGATCATCCGCGCGTATCTGTCGGAAACGCATGACTTCAAGAGCCTTGTCGTCAAAATCAATTCGTTCATCAGGAACAATTTGCAGAAGGGCACGATTTTCGCCGGAATGTTCGCCATCATGAATTTCGAGAACGACACGCTGTACTACATCAACTGCGGCATTCCCGCAATCTTCCTGTATACGGAGGCGTACAACAACGTCATCGAGATTCAAGGAAGCGGACACATTTTGGGATTTGTCTCGGACATTTCGCCGTACATTTCAGTCAAGCAGATCAAGCTGCACAAGAACGACATTGTATTTACGTGTACGGACGGTTTGATTGAATCGCACTCGCTGCGCGGCGAGGAGTACGGCAAGGACCGCATCCAGCGGAACATGGTCGCGAATTCCATGTATCCGGCGTACCGCATGGCGCACTTCGTCTACGACGATTTGGTGAAATTCATGTCCCATGAAATGGAGGATGACGTGAGCGTCCTTGTCATGAAGTACCTTGCGGCGGACGATTCGGAAAAGCCGGAGCCTGAAGTTGCGGCGCAGAAGGAGATGGAGGGAGCGGAGCAGGCTGCCGCCGGCGGGGCGGACTGATTTCATGTTTTTTGGAGTGTTTTTATGGAGCAATTGACGATTACACGGAAGGAAGGCGCGGACTACATTCTGTTTGAGCTGAGCGGCGTATTCAACGCGTATACGGCGGTCAACGTCCAGTCGAAAGTCTACGATGCAATTCAAAAGCAGAATGTTGTCTTGGATTTGTCGAAGGTCGTCGAGCTGGATGCCGCGGCAATGGGCACCATCATGGCGGCGCACAACGATGCGGATGAATGCGGCACGAAGCTGTACTTGATGTCGCTTTCCAACGAGGCCGACAGGGAAATCCTTGCGACCGGCTTCAAGGATTTGTTCCATATCATCCATTCAGTGACGGAGGTCGCATGATGCGCGTGTTCCGCATCGCCGCGCTTGCCGCCTTCTGCCTTGCTTCCGCCGGGTGCAGGAAGAACGGCGTGCCGTCGTCGTTGGCGCAGCCGCCGGAGCCGGTTCCGCCGCAGGTTGTGAAATTCCGCCTTGTGTACGGCGGCATGGATGAACGGTTCCGTTCTGAAGTCTCTGTGGCGGAAGCGGACATTCCCGAATTTGTCTCGGAGCTGGAGGCGGTGATTGCCGCCGACACTGAGAATCTGCTGCGGTTCTGCAGCAAGCAGAAGCTGCTTCCGTCCACGTATGCGCCGGAGGATTTGGTTCCGGTGAAGTCGAACAGTTCGTATGTCGTGAACCGGAACGACTTGAGCCTACGGAAGACGGTCGCGGACAATCTTGCCGTGCTGGGGGATGCCGCGAAGGCGGACGGGATTACGTTGAGCGTCAGTTCGACATACCGTTCCTACCAGTATCAGGAGCGGCTGTACGCGCGCAATGTCGCAGAGCTGGGGCAGGAGGCGGCAGACCGGGAGTCCGCGCGCCCCGGATCCAGCCAGCACCAGCTCGGCGTTGTCGTTGATTTTGGTTCGGTAACTGATGAATTTGCTGAAACTCCCGCCGGGCTCTGGCTTTCGCAGAACGCGGAGCGGTACGGCTGGTCGCTTTCGTTTCCGAAAGGATATGAGGACGTAACCGGCTTCCGATGGGAGTGCTGGCAATACCGCTATCTGGGAGACGCCGCCTGCAGCCTCCAGAAGAAGTGGTTCCATGACATCCAGCATTTCATGTTGGAATTCATTGACGCTTGGAAGGGCGTCTGATTCAGTTCTTTTGCCTTCTAAGTGGGACGGTTTTGGCGGCTTCCTTGCTTGTTGCTGATAATTTGAAAAGAAAAGCGTTGCAGTAAGGAATAAGACGTTATAAAATGATAGGAATAGAGGAGGCTTGCATGGCTAGTAAAAAAGATTATTTTGGAATGGGAAGGTTCATCAGCATTATTTTTGCGATCATTCCGGTAACC
>CAMWPF010000219.1 GCA_947176045.1 uncultured Treponema sp.
GAGGGGGGGGGCGTGGCACGCGCCGCCGTCTGCCGCAGGCAGACCGACCGCTAGGGAAGCCCGGAGCGCGCCGGAACACGGCCGATTCATTCCGCCCGTAAAAAAAAGAAAAAATCAAAAAAATAGTTCAAGTTTTCCAGCATTCCTTCCGAAAATAACTGTGAGATATTATGATTTTACGCCGGTATGGCGCGCGTCATAAATCCCGCGCAAGAATGTGCAGGTGCAGCCTTGTAAACAATGCGCGTTCTTGCAAAAAAGACGGCACGGATGCTGTCTTTCATTATTCCAAGGAGGAATAGTATGGTCATCAACCACAACATGTCGGCATTGTATGCCAACCGCCAGCTGGGAGTCACAGGACTCGCCCTTTCAAAGGATATGGAGAAGCTCTCCTCCGGAGAAAAGATCAACCGCGCAGGGGACGATGCGTCCGGCCTTGCAGTGTCTGAAAAGATGCGCTCGCAAATCCGCGGCTTGAACAAGGCTTCGCAGAACGCCTCGAACGGCATCAGCTTCATCCAGACAACCGAGGGGTACTTGCAGGAGACGACTGACATCATGCAGCGCATCCGCGAGCTTGCCGTCCAGTCTTCCAACGGAATCTACAGCGACGAGGATCGTATGCAGATCCAAGTCGAAGTTTCCGCCCTTGTCGCGGAGGTTGACCGCATTGCCAGCGCGGCGCAGTTCAACGGCATGAATATGCTCACAGGACGCTTCGCGCAGCCGACAGGTGAAAATGCTGTTACTGGTTCCATGTGGTTCCACATCGGCGCGAACATGGATCAGCGGATGCAGGTATTCATCGGAACGATGTCCGCAACGGCGCTCGGAATCCGTGAAGTCGGCTCCGAAACAAAAATTTCACTTTCAACACCGGAAGATGCCAACCGCGCAATCGGCACCATTGACGAAGGCCTGATGAAAATCAACAAGCAGCGCGCTGACCTCGGCGCCTACCAGAACCGCCTGGAGTACGCTGTCAAGGGGCTTGATATTTCCGCAGAAAACCTTCAGGCGTCCGAGTCCCGCATCCGCGATACGGACATGGCCGCAGAAATGGTGTCGTTCACAAAGAATTCTGTCCTTCAGCAGGCTGGTACTGCGATGCTGGCTCAGGCCAACACGATGTCTCAGAATGTCTTGTCTTTACTTCGATAGTGTATTATAATTGCAAGGCGAGGAGCGCAATTGCTCCCCGCCTTGCAATGCGCGGTGCTCCTGTTCAGCCTGCCTTTCAAACAAAAACCGACCGCGCAATGCACTTCAGGCATGAATTCAGACATGCCCGTGTTCTTTGAAAACGTACCGTTCATGCCTTGCCTATGTGGCGGCAGGAAAAGTCGGTTTGTTCAGACTGACTTTTTCTGCCGCAAGGGTCTGAATCTGTACAGGGGGCGCAAAAACCTGTACCAGCCCGCACCGGCAGAAAGCGAAACAAGAAGTTTCGTGTCAGACAGACATGGAGGGCACAACAATGATTATCAATCACAACATGAGTTCTTTGTATGCGGATCGGATGCTGAACATCTCAAATGACGGCATCATGAAAAACATCGAAAAACTCTCATCCGGCGAACGGATCAACCGCGCAGGCGACGATGCCTCTGGACTTGCCGTATCTGAAAAGATGCGCTCCCAGATCCGCGGTTTGAACCAGGCGAGCAAGAACATCGCAAACGGCATTTCTTTCATCCAGACAACGGAAGGCTATTTGCAGGAAACGACAGACATCCTTCAGCGCGTGCGCGAGCTTGCTGTCCAATCCGCAAACGGCATCTACAGCGATGAGGACCGTATGCAGATTCAGGTCGAAGTCTCCCAGCTTATTGCTGAGGTCGACCGCATTGCAAGCCAGGCTCAGTTCAACGGCATGAATATGCTTACCGGCCGCTTTGGGGCTGACTCCGACAAGGTGATGCAGTTCCAGATCGGCGCGAACATGGATCAGAACACGCGCGTGTTCATCGGAACCATGACGGCGCAGTCCCTTGGACTCAAGGGCGCGCAGGGTGACGACGCAGCCGTTCAAATCACAGACCCGGAAACAGCGAATGCGACGCTGGGTTCTGTCGATGCGGCGCTGCTGACGGTTTCCAAACAGCGCGCAGATCTCGGAGCGTATCAGAACCGGTTCGAGCTGGCCGCAAAAGGAATCGACATTGCCGCCGAAAACACACAGGCTGCGGAATCCCGTATCCGCGATACGGATATGGCGAGCGAAATGGTCAACTTCACAAGGAACCAGATTCTCACACAAGCTGGTACCGCGATGTTGGCTCAGGCAAATTCCCAGTCGCAGAATGTTCTCGCGCTGCTCAGCTAGAGGTGATAAAAATCGTGTGACAGTTTAAGAGATTTCTGGATGTCATCTTTTTGACTGCATACGTGGAATGGGAGGGGTGCGCCCCTCTCCCATTTCTTTTTCAGGAGGAAAACCTTATGAATACAATCAGTTCATCAGGGCAGATAATGGCTATGGACGGAGGAGCTGTCCGCAGTTCCGCTTTTCCAGCTGCGCCATCCGCAGGAAAAGAACGCGATTTCTCCAGCGTCCTGAACATCCCGGACGCCTCCAAAGTGGCGGAAAGCATCGTTCAAAGCGCCGCCGCTGTCAAGGCAGACGCACAGCATCTCCAAAAAATGACAGATCTTGTCATGGGCCGGAAGCTGCGGTTCAACGTCAACAACGAATTGGGCAGCATTGTCGTCAAAATCAT
The DNA here is from genome assembly GCA_947176045.1 of uncultured Treponema sp. Taxonomy (GTDB): domain Bacteria; phylum Spirochaetota; class Spirochaetia; order Treponematales; family Treponemataceae; genus Treponema_D. The sequence continues at coordinate 2,724 of CAMWPF010000219.1, forward strand.
AGATCCAAACACAGAGCAAGTCATCAAGGAAATACCGTCTGAAGACATACAGAAATTGAAAATCAGAATCAGACAAACAATCGGCGTCCTTTTTGATGAACTGATTTAATTTTTTACTGTCGGACGGGGAACGTATGCCAGGAATCAACATACCGGGGGTTACAGATAAATACAATACGAACAGTACTGTAGAAAAGCTGATGCAGATTGAGCGGATTCCCCTCACTCGGGAGCAGAAGACGCTTGATACGTACAAAGCCCAGCAGGACGCGTGGCGCGACATAAACAGGAAGATGACCTCCCTGCGGGACAGTGTAAAAACGCTGTATTCCTTTGACAATCCATTCAACAACAAGCTGGCATCCTCAACGGATGAATATGCCGTCACTGCCGAAGCGACGCGCTCCGCCGCATATGAATCGTTCAAGATTGACGTCATCCAACCCGCCGCCGCAGACAGATTCCTTTCATCAGAGCTGGATGAAGGCACGAAAGTTCCCGCAGGCACATACACGTACAAGGTGGCCGACAAGGCAGTTTCCATGCGTTGGAAGGGAGGCTCGCTCCAAGATTTTTCCGCCGCATTGAACCGCCGCGGAAACGGACTCATTCAGTCCCGCGTCATCGGTGCGGGCAAGGGAAAAAAAACAATTTCCATCGAATCTTTGAAGACCGGCGAGGAAAGCCGCCTCGTTTTTGAAGACGACGCCAGAACATTTGCGGAAACATCCGGCATGATTGCAAAGGCAGCTCCAGACGCTTCAAAATTCAGCATCGCACAGACGGAATTCCTTCCCGCCCCTCCTACAGAATCATCCGGACAAGAACGGCTGCCGGCTATTTCCCAAAACGGCCTGAAAGTTGAAGGCGTAACAGCCATTGTGCCTCCGCGCGCCTGGTTCTAGCTGCGCATTCCTGATGCAGTGAATGAGACGCCCGGATCGCGCATCCAT
>CAMWPF010000220.1 GCA_947176045.1 uncultured Treponema sp.
CCAGCTCGGCACATACGGAGAAGACGGCTTTCCTGAAATCCGCGCGCTCCTGACCTTGCGGACGAACGGCAGTATCCCAGACTCGCAGGAAAGGCGGTGCGTCTCGACGGCGGAACGGTTACGCTCTACTTTACGACGAACACATCATCGCGCAAAGTCGCCCAACTGCGTGTCCAGCAAAAATCATGCGTCTACTTCTGCATTCCCGGACGGTTCAAGGGCGTATGCCTCACTGGAACGGCCGAAGAAGTGACTGACCAAGCAGTCAAGAATGAATTCTGGCACGCAAAATGGCTCATGTACTATCACAAAGGGCCGTCCGATCCGGACTACACGCTCCTAAAATTTACGTCGTCGCGCATCCGCTGTTGGAGCGGCTTCTCCCTGCATGACTTTGGAGGCGAAGGCGGAAAATAAGCGGCGGACCGCAGCACACCGTTCGAATTTTCGCCGCCATCTTTATGTTTTCTGATTTTTCCGAAAAAAACGCCATGCACATATCTGCATGGCGTTTAAATTAAATCGGAGCATACCGCAAAAAAGCGGCGTCAGTTCTTCACAAGCTCAATATCAAAGGCGATGTAGGAATTTTCTGGAATGACGCCGGGATATCCACGCTCGCCATATGCCAGATCCGGCGGAATCACAATCGTGCGCTTCTCTCCCTTCTGCATATCCTGCACCATCATGTCGAATCCCGGAATCATCTGTCCTGCCGCCGTCTGGAATTCCAACGCGCCCCTTCCAGCAGACTGGTCGAACACCGTGCCGTCCACCAGATAGCCCTTGTATTCGACGGCAACCGCCTTGCCCTTGCCTGTCTTCTCGCCGGAACCGTCCTTCGTAATTTTATAGTATATTCCATCGGCGGTCTTTGTAAAATTCGGAAACGCCTTTTCGACTTCGGCGATTTTTTCCGCCAGCTTCGCGTCTTTCGCGGCACGGGCAAGCCGGGCTGCGTTTTCAGAAAGCTCGTCGAATTTATCCTGCGTCGCGGCGAATCCTTCCGCGTCGCTTCCCGAACGGATGATTTCGATATGCTTGATTTCGTCGCCCTGCTTGATTTTGTCAACAACATCCTGCCCGCTGACAACGCGGCCGAAAATCGTATGCTTTCCGTTCAGCCACGGCGTCTCCACGTGAGTGATGAAGAACTGGCTGCCGTTTGTGTTCGCGCCGGAATTCGCCATTGCAAGGACTCCCGGACCGTCAAATGTATATTTTTCCACAATTTCATCAGCAAACGAATATCCCGGCCCGCCGGTTCCGTTTCCACGCGGATCGCCGCCCTGAATCATGAAGTCCTTTATGACACGGTGGAATTTCAAGCCGTCGTAGAAACGGCTTCCCTTCGCCGCATCCAGCGTTCCTTCCGCAAGTCCTGTAAAATTCAAGACAGTCAGTGGAGCGTCCTTGTAGTACAATTCAAGCGCAATCGTACCCTGCGTTGTCTCCATGATGGCGAAGACGCCGTCCTTTCCTTCGATAGATTTCATAGCTTTTTCCTTTGTAGTGCATGAAGCGTTCATAATGACGCTCATGCAAAATAAAAATATAAAGACCGACTTTCTCATGTATTCCTCCCGAATTGTGTGAACCGCTCCTAGAATTGGACAAGGAACCATTGGTAGACTGCCTCCATACGAGCAATCATGGATTCCTTGATCTGCTTCCGAACGTTCGCCATCGCAATGTTCTTCGCATTCACATCTGTAGAAAGATATAGCAGCAGGTCATCGCCGCAATCCAAGGAAACAACGCTGATCTTCATATTTTCCGGCATGACGGCCTTGATGCCGATATAGCTGAGCGGCGAAATTATCAAGAAAGAGGCATACAGCGCGCCGCCGTCCTGATAATAATTCAACTTGTACTTCGTGTCGCCGTAGGTGTGGTCGTGCTGGTAGCAGTAGGAAACCTGTCCGTCCGCATTTCCTGTATTTTGATCGGGAATCGGTTCGTCGGAATCGGGCGACGCAATCATGTACGCCTTTTTGTACAACAGCTCACCCTTCGGATTTTTTTCCGTCACATGGTAGCGCATTCCCGTCATCTTGCTGATGGAACGGAGTACGACGGAAATATCGTCCGTCGTAATATCGGACTTTTCTGAATTTTTCAAAAGTTCAGATTTCGGAATCAAATACAGGAATTCTGCGACAAACGGAACATTCTTCGCCCCCTTTTCAATCATTTCCGACTTGATTTTTTCCTCATACAGGCAGTCGGGAACAATTGAAAAAGCAGTGTCATTCTTTTCATGAATGATGGAAACAATCCGCTTTTCCTTCAGTTCCGCAAGATATTCAGAATCGACGACTTCATCGACGGAATATGTCTGTGCGGAAGCAAATCCTGCGAAGCAGGCAAAAACAATCAGCCAAAGTTTTGATTTGATGTTCTGCATGACATCCTCCATTATTTCATAAATCCTTTGTAGGAAATCCGGATCTGCTTGTACAATCCGTCGCCTTCCGACTTTGTCTCGATGTCAGGAATATCGTTCAACGTCGTGTGAATCAGCCGCCGCTCGAACGGATTCATCGGCTCCAGCAGCACGGACTGATGGTTCTGCTGAACTTTGTCCGCAACTGTGTAGGCGAGCCGTACAAGCGATTCCTCACGGCGGATACGGTAGTTTTCCGTGTCCAAAATAATTCTGGTGTCTTCATGTCCCAGACGTCCCGCGTAGATATTTGCAAGCAGCTGGATTGAATCAAGATTTTTGCCTTTCCGTCCAATCAAAATAGAAGAATAGGACGATTCCAGCTTGATTCCAATCTTGCGTTCTTCTCGGAAAATGATGTTGACCTTCGCGTCATATCCCATCTTTTCGATGATGTTTTTGACGAATTCAACCATCTTTTCCTCAAATTCATCCTTCGGCACAGGATCCGCCACGACGCCTGGAGCCGCGCGCGCCGCAGAAGGCTTCTTCTCAACGTCATCCACAGTATGGACGCAAATTTTCACATAGCCCTTCTTGAAAAGCGAATTTTTCTGCGATTCCAGAATTTCCACATCGAACTGATCTCTTTGCAGTCCCAGTTCATTTGCGGCAAGCTCAATCGCCTCCCGCTCCGTCTTTCCTTCAAATTCATACGTCATTCTATATCTACCCCTTGCTTATTTATTTTTTCCGGCTCTGCCTTTCGGCGAGCTGATTTCAAGCCGTTTTTCTTTCATCATTTTGTTTATGATAATCTGCTGCACCATCTGGAACAAGTTGCTGACCGTCCAGTACAGCAGCAGCCCTGACGGAGCATTGTAAAACAGGAAGAAGAACACAATCGGCATTCCGTACATCATCATGTTCATCTGCGTCTTTGTGGAGCTTGCCGCCGCCGTCCCGCCGTTCCCAGTAATTTTTCCGTACAAAAGCTGGGAAACCAGATAGACGACCGGAAGAATTCGCAGCTGGTTTCCAAAGAACGGAATGCTCCTGCTGAACGTGTGGACGCTGTCGCCAGAAGAAAGGTCGGGAATCCATTTCGGAATGAAGCTCGCGCCGCGGAATTCAAAATAATTATTGAACAAATTGTACATTGCGAACAAAATCAAAAACTGAACGATAAGCGGCAGACAGCCGCTCATTGGATTGTAGCCGGAATCCTTGTACAGCTTCGCCATCATTTCCTGCTGCTTCTGCGGATTGTCCTTGTAC
>CAMWPF010000221.1 GCA_947176045.1 uncultured Treponema sp.
CTCCAGCACCAGCCCGAAGACGCCGACGCCCTCGCCGCCGTCCTTGTTCTGCCACTTGAACGTCTGAAGCCCGTACTTTTCCGCCAGTCCGTCCGCCTCCGCCGCCGTCGGATTCTTCCGCAGATAGGTCATGCGGTTCATGCTCTTCTTGTTGACGTCGTTGAACGCCGCCTGCACGGACGAATCAAGCTCCTTGAAGCCGTTGATGCGGAAGCCGCCGAGCGCGTCCGTCGCATACAGCGTCATCGAAATCACGTCGTCCGCGCCAAGCCCGGAAAGCGTGTCCGCCTTGGAAATCATGCCCGCAATCTTCGTCGTCAGGTTGTACTCAAAGCCGGAATCGCTGGTGATGCCGTCCAAAATTTCGATGGCGTCGCCGTAGGACACCGCAAGCCCCATCCACGCCTGCTTGAAGCCGACCTCGTTGTTCTTGACTTCCTGAATCTGAACCTGGCGCAGCCCGTAGTCCTGCGCGATCCGCTGGCTCTCCGGCTTGTTCATGTCGAAGAACGTATAGCTGAAATTCCTGTTCGCCGCGCCCTTGTATTCGACGAGGATGTCGCGCACGTACTGCGCCACTCCGTTGTACGGCGACGGCAGGTTGTCCGAAAAGAACACCTTGACGGAAAGCGGCTCCGTCAGCGTCGAAACAGTCTGCCGGCTCGCCGCAGAAATCGAATACGACTTCTGCTCCGTCAAGTCAAACCGCAGGAACGCGTTGTGTCCGGCGATGTTGGCAAGCACCAGCAGCAGGATGAACAGTGCAAAGTCGCTCGCCGGGCTTTTCATCCATTCGATGATTTTCTTCATTTATTTCTCCACTCTTTTTTCAAAATTCACCTGTCGGCTTCAACGCGCGCTGAACGGCGCGCCCCGCCTTCAGTCCAGCTCCTTCTTCTGCGCCATGACCGTCAGCGAAAAGAACAGCGCGGTCAGGGAAATGAAATACAGCAGGTCCCGGGTGTCGATGATTCCACGCGAAATCGACGTGAAATGCTCGCCCGCGGAAAGGAACTGCAGGAAGCCGACGACGGGCGCCGGCAGGAAGATCAGGAATTCGCCGATCATCGTCAGGACGATGCAGATGATGAACGCCGTGAAGAAGGCGATGATTTGATTCTTCGTGATTGACGACGCGAACACGCCGACGGCGGAAAACGCCGCGCACAGGAACAGCGCGCCGATGTAGCCGCCGGCAACAGGGCCTGCGTCCGGCCTGCCGAACAGGCAGATGCCCGCCAGATACAGCAGCGTCGGAGCCAGCATGGCCGCGGAGCTGATGAACGCCGCGAGGAATTTTCCCGCCGCGACGTCGAATTCCGTTACCGGAAGCGTCATGAGCGTCTCGATGGAGCCGCTCTTCTTTTCTTCGGAATACAGGCGCATCGTCAGCGCGGGTATGAAGAACGAAAGCAGCACCGGCAGCAGCGAGAACAAGTTGCGCATGCTCGCCCGGTTCTGAAGGAAGAACGCCGTAAAAAACATGATTCCCGTGATGATCAGGAACAGTCCCGTTACAATGTACGCGATTGGACTGTTGAAATAGGAGCCGAGCTCGCGCCGCATGATGACGAGCGCGGGGTTCGGACGCCCGCGATTCTTTGCACTTTCACTCATTTTTCAACTCCGTCTGCTGTGATTGGTTCCGCCGGACGTCCAGCCGCGCCCGCCTCCGGCGCCGGACGGGAGGAGGCGTCCGTCGTCAGCGCGTGGAAGACGTCCTCCAGGCTGTTGCGCAGCACGGAAAGCTCGAACAGCTCGTAGCCGCCGCCCACGACGGCCTTCGCCACCGCCGGGCGCAGCTCCGCGCTGCCGTTCACGGCGAGGAACGCCGTCGTAACGCCGTTCTGGGCTGCATCCTGCGCAGGCTCCGCGAACGAAATGCTTTCGATGCCGGGAATTCCATGGACGGCGGCGGACAGCTCCTGTTCGGAAGCCTTCGCGCTGACTGAAACGACCGCGGAATGGGCGTAGCGCTCCCGCAGCTGCTCCGTCGGACTGTCGGCGACCAGCCTTCCGCCAGCGATGATGATGACGCGGCTGCACAGCATCTCCACCTCGCCGAGGATGTGCGTCGAAATGATGACCGTCCGCGTCCGTCCGATCTCCTTGATGAGCGCGCGCACGTCGCCGATCTGGTTCGGGTCAAGCCCGCTCGTCGGTTCGTCCAAGATCAGAATTTCAGGATCGTTCATGAGCGCGTGCGCCAGTCCGACGCGCTGGCGGTATCCGCGCGAAAGCTCGCTGATGTTCTTGTGCATGACTTCGGAAAGCCCGCATTCCCGGCAGAGCAGCGGCACCTTTTCGTCCGCGTCCTGCCCCTGCATCGCGGCGATGTACCGCAGGTAGTCGTCCACCATCATATCGCCGTACAGCGGCGCGGATTCCGGCATATAGCCGATCTTTCGTTTTGATTCCACCGGATTTTCCGCAATTTCCGCGCCGTCAATGCGGATCGAACCCTCCGTCGGCGCGAGGAAGCCCGCAATCATCCGCATGGTCGTCGTCTTGCCGGCGCCGTTCGGTCCGAGCAGGCCGACAATCTGTCCGGTCGGAATGGAAAAGCTCACATCGTTCACCGCACGGAACGTTCCGAACTGACGGGAGACGTGCGAAACCTCAATCATTTGTGATCCTCCTGAACTTAGGAATTCCTGCATTTTAAAAAGCCTTTTTATTATAATGTAGAATTTCAAACTTTGTTACTAAAATTCTCACTTTCTCCAAAAAATCAATTGACAGGACGTCCTAGCATTATTAAAATATGAACAAATGTTCATACATTTATAAAACAAGAAGGAGCTGGAACAAAGCATGGAAGACGGAACGCAGGAAGGCATGGCGGACGCCATCCTCGACACAATGCCGGACGAGGACGCGCTGTTCGACCTCGCCGAACTCTTCAAGATTTTCGGCGATTCGACGCGCATCAGAATCCTCTTCGTCCTGCTGGAGCAGGAGCTGCCGGTGAACGGCATCACGGCGGCGCTGGGCATGACGCAGTCGGCGGTGAGCCACCAGCTGCGGATTTTGAAGACGAACGGACTGGTCAAATACCGCCGCGAAGGAAAATCGCTCATCTATTCGCTGGCGGACAGCCACGTTACGTCCATCCTCAACCAAGGGCTGGAGCATATCGGAGAATAGCGGCGGAATTCCCGGCGCACGGAGGCACGGAATTGTATGGAACACGACAGAACATCTTTTGACGAGGCGGACGGCGCGGAGCGCCGCCACGGACAGGAACAGCAGGAATGCGGAGCGGAACATCGCGGGCAGAACCACGGACACGGCGGATGCGGCTGCGCGTGCTGCCACGCACATGGCGGGCAGGCTGAAGGCGGAGCGGAGGAAGGCGCGTCGCTTCCGGAAATCATCGCGGCGGCGGCGCTGTTCGCGGCGGCGCTCGCCGTCGGATTCCTTTCGAAGCGCGCGGACATTCCATTCCTCTCGCAGGCTGTCGCACTGGGAACAAGCCGGCTGCGCGTCGGACAGGCGGCGGCAGTCCTGCTCCACCTTGCGGCGTACCTCGTCTGCGGACGGAACGTCGTCATCGGAGCCGTCCGCAACCTGCTCCGCGGCGAACTGTTCGACGCGCAGTTCCTGATGTCAGTCGCGTCGCTCGGCGCAGTCGCCATCGGCGAATTTCC
>CAMWPF010000222.1 GCA_947176045.1 uncultured Treponema sp.
ATAAAATCATACATAAAATCGCAGTCCGTGTCAAGCGCCATTCCTTGAAAAAACAAAAAACGTCCGCAAAATCAGTCCCCAAGCACGTCGCGGATGGAGCTGCGGCACGCGGCGACCGCGCGGTCCAGCTCCTCTTCGGTGATGACCAGCGGCGGGTTGAAGTACAGGACGTTTCCCAGCGGACGCAGCAGCAGCCCGCGGCGCAGCGCGTTCTTGTAGACGCGGTATCCGATCCGCAGCGAGGGCGCGTACTCGGATTTTTCCGAAGCGTCCGGCGTCAGCTCCAGCGCATGGATCAGTCCGATGTGCCTGATTTCTCCGATGTGGCGGTTTCCGCAAAATTCGTCTTCCAGACGGCGCGTCAAATACGCGGCGCGGACGGCCGCCTGCTCCAAAACCGCATCCTCCCTGAGCGTCCGCAGGACGGCAAGGGCGGCGGCGCATCCCAGCGGATTTCCGCTGTAGGTGTGGCTGTGCATGAACGCCTTCCCCGTGCTGTAGTCGTCGTAGAACGCGTCGTAAATCCTGTCGGTCGTAACGGCGATCGACATGGGAAGGTAGCCGCCGGTCAGCCCTTTTGAAAGGCACATGATGTCCGGACTGACTTCCGCATGGCCGCAGGCGAACATCCTGCCCGTCCTGCCGAACCCCGTCGCAATTTCGTCCGCAATCAGAAGCACGTCGTGCCTGTCGCAAAGCTCCCGCAGCTTCTTCAAGTACAGCGGCGGATAGATCCTCATGCCCGCGCTTCCCTGCACAAGCGGCTCCACAATGAGCGCGCACGTCTCTTCCGCATGCTCGTCGAACAGCCGCTCCGCAAAGCAGATGCACTCGGCGGAACAGCGCTCCCGGCAGTCCCCGAACGGACAGCGGTAGCAGTCGGGAGCCTGCACGCGGAACGAATCCATGAGCATCGGCTGGTAGATTTTCGCGAACATATCCATCGCGCCCACTGAAAGCGCGCCGATAGTTTCGCCGTGGTATGCGCCGGTCAGGCACATGAACTTCGTCTTTTTTTCGCGCCCGGTCTGGCGCATATACTGGAACGCCATTTTCAGCGCGCACTCCACGGAAGCCGAGCCGTTGTCCTGGAAGCTGTATTTCTTCAGGCCCGGCGGAACAACGGCGTCAAGCTCCTGGCACAGGCGGATCGCCCCCTCATGCGAAAAGTTGGCGAAAATCACGTGCTCCAGCCGTCCAAGCTGCTCCCTGACCGCCCCGCTGATCTTCGGATTGCAGTGCCCCAGCAAGTTGCACCACCAGGAGCTTACGATGTCTATGTACTCGTTTCCCTCCTTGTCGTACAGGAAGACGCCCTTCCCGCGGTCGATTACAATCGGCTTCAGCTCCTCATAGTCCTTCATCTGCGAGCACGGATGCCAGATGAACTTCATGTCCTCTTCCGCCCAGTTCATGCCGTGCCTCCGCCGTACCAGTCCGCATAGAGCGCGTCCCTCCGGTCCGCGCGCAGCGGAAACGACGCGCGCACGCCGTCCACAACTTCCTTCTCCGCCTCGAATACGACCAGCCCGCCCGCGCATCCATCCGTCAGGCGCGCGCCGTCCGGCCCGAACGCGACGGAACTCGGCGCATAGTCCACGCCGCCGCCCGTTCCCGCCCGGTTTGCGCCTGCGATATAGCACTGCGTCTCCAGCGCGCGGGCGCGCAGCAGCGTGTACCAGTTTTCGAGGCGGTCGGCCGGCCAGTTCGCAATCACAAAGATAATGTCGCTCCGCCTTGCCGCCTCCTGAAAGATTTCCGGGAACCGCAGGTCGAAGCAGATCAGCGCGCTAGCGTTCATGCCGAACAGCTCCGCGGCCGACACGGACGCGCCCCGCGAATAGAACCTGTCCTCCCGCCCGAACGAATACGAATGCACCTTCGCATAGTCCAAAACCACCTCGCCGTCCCTGACGACGGCCAGCTTGTTCAGCGGGCGCTCCTGCCCGCCGTCCTCCTGAATGTAGCCGAACACCGCCGCGACGCCGCATTCCGCCGACTTCCTGCGAAAGAATTCCACCATGCGCGGCCTCGCGGACGTGTCGCAGAACGTCCTCGGACGCAGCGTGAAGCCCGTCAGCGTGAATTCCGGGAACACCAGCACGTCAATCCCCTGCGCCGCGGCCTCCGAAAACAGCTCCGCCGCCGCGTCCATGGACGCTCCGACATCCTCCCACACCGTCCGAAACTGCGTCAATCCAATCTTCATGCCCGCATTTCTCCATACAGCGCGGCGAGCGCCGCCGCGTCCATGCCCAGCTCCCCGCCGCCTTCCCTGACGCAGGCGAGGACGTCCAATCCAGTGCGGCGCTCCACCATGCGGACGTTGTCTTCTTCCATGACGCTTCCCGGATGGAAGCGGTTGAAGATGACGCCGCGCACGGGAAGCCCGACGCGTTCCATATAGGAAGCCGTCAGCGCCACGCTGTTGATGGCGCCAAGCCCCGCGTCCGCGACGATGACCGACGGAATGCCGAACATCCTGACGACGTCCTCAAGCCACAGCTCGCCGCCGCCTGCTCTGAGCGGACATACAATGCCGCCGCTTCCTTCCACAGCAACATAGTCATACGCTTCGGAAAGCGTCCTGCATCCGCCGCGGACGACATCCGCCTCGACCGCCTGCCGCTCCAGACGGGCCGCAAGGTGCGGGGAGACCGCCGCCTCGAACACATACGGACACATCGTCTCAAGCGGCTGCGAAAGCCCCGCCGCATTCCTCACAAAACGCGCGTCCATCGGGACGAGGCGCCCCTCCCCGTCCCGCGGATTTCCGCTCGCCGCCGCCTTGTAGTACGCGGCGGCCATCCCTGCCTCTGCGAGCGTCCTGCAAATGAGCGCCGAAACATACGTCTTTCCGACGTCGGTTCCTGTTCCGACGACGAACAGGCCGCGGCAGCTCCGGCGGCTCACCGCACGCCTCCGTCCGCAGGACAGTCCGCCCCGCCGCGCTCCGTGCAGTCCGGCCTCACGTCCCGGTTCAAGCGGCGGAGCATCGCTCGGTCGCTCTTGATCGTCGCACAGGCGGCAGTCGTCAGCATGGCGCCGGTGATGGCCGCCGACGCGCCGGAGCAGAACGCGCGAACGCCGTCATGTTCCATCAGCGCGCGCCCCGCGGCAAGCCGGATGTCCGCCGTCGGATTGATGTAGCGGAAGAACGCGATTGTCCGCAGAATTTCGTCCTCAGAAAGCCGGGGAACACCTTCGAGCGGCGTCCCCGGTATCGGCATGAGCGCATTGATCGGAATGGAATCGACGCCCAGCTCCGAAAGCGACACGGCCATATCGAGGCGGTCCTCCCACGTCTCGCCCATGCCGATGATTCCGCCCGAGCAGGCGCGCATTCCCTCCGCCTTGACGCGCCGGATCATTTCAACCTTCTGCTCGTAGGTGTGCGTCGTGCATATATTCGGAAAGTTGCGCCGCGACGTTTCGATGTTGCAGTGGTAGCTTGAAACGCCCGCTTCATGGAGGCGGTGCAGCTGTTCCGCCGTCAGAAATCCCATGGACGCGCACAAATTGATGCGGCACTCCGCCTTCATGGACGCATACGCGCGCACCGCACGAT
>CAMWPF010000223.1 GCA_947176045.1 uncultured Treponema sp.
ATCCTGTTTTACCATTCGTAACTCATCTTTTCTTGAGAGGTACTATTTGTTGGAATCCTTCTTCTCTTCCTGATATTTTTTGATAAGCTCGTCTGCGACCGCGTTCGGAACGCGCCCGTACTTTTCAAATTCCATCGTGAACTCGCCCTTTCCCTGCGTGGAGGAGCGGAGGATTGTCGAGAAGCCGAACATTTCGCTCAGCGGCACTTCCGCGTTGACCGTCGACGTGTTGTTTTCGTCGCTGGAATCCACGATGATGCCGCGGCGTTGGTTGATGAGTCCGAAGATGTTGCCCTGGAATTCCGTCGGTGCGGAAATCTGAACCTTCATGATCGGCTCGAGGATGACCGGCTTCGCCTTCGCGAACGCCTCGCGGAACGCGCCGATGGCGGCCGTCTGGAACGCGATGTCGGAGGAGTCGACCGGGTGGTACTGTCCGTCGTTGATCGTCATCTTGACGCCGACAATCGGGAAGCCGATGAGCGTTCCCTTTTCCATCGCCTTGCGGAATCCCTTGTCGCAGGACGGGATGTATTCGTTCGGAATCGCGCCGCCCTTGATGGCGTCCACGAATTCGTAGTCCTTTTCAGCCAGCGGCTCCATGAAGCCGGCGACGCGTCCGTACTGGCCGGAGCCGCCCGTCTGCTTCTTGTGCGTGTAGTTGAATTCCGCGCGCTGCGTGATGGACTCGCGGTAGGCGACCTGCGGCGCTCCGGTGATGACCTCGCAGTTGTACTCGCGCTTCATGCGCTCCACGTAGACGGCGAGGTGCAGCTCGCCCATGCCCTTGATGATGGTCTGGTTCGATTCCGGGTCGGTGTAGCACTGGAACGTCGGATCTTCCTTTGTGAAGCGGTTGAGCGCCTTCGACATCTGCATCGCGCCCTGCTTGTCCTTCGGCTCGACGGACAGGGAGATGACCGGCTCCGGAACGTACATGGACGCCATCGAATAGTTGACGCCGCCGCTCGTGAACGTGTCGCCGGACGCGCAGTCCACGCCGAACAGCGCCACGATGTCGCCCGGAACGCCTTCGTTGATGTCTTCCATTGAAGAGGCGTTCATGCGGACGAGGCGTCCGACCTTGAAGCGCTTCTTCGCGCGGGTGTTGTACAGCTCCTGGCCCTTTGTAATCTTTCCCTGGTAGATGCGCGTGTAGGTGAGCTGGCCGTACTGTCCGTCGTCCAGCTTGAACGCAAGCGCGACCGTCGGCTTGTTCTCGACGCACTCCAGCTTGACCGGCGCCTCGTTGTTGTCGATGTCCAGCGCGTCGTTCTCGACTTCCGTCGGGTTCGGCAGATAGCGCGTAACGCCGTCCAAAAGCGGCTGGATGCCCTTGTTCATGTGCGCGGAGCCGCAGAAGACGCCGACGAACTGCTCGGCGATGGTGCCCTTGCGGACGGCCGCGATGATTTTCTCCGGCTCGATGTCGTCGTAGCCCTTCTCCATGATGTCTTCCATCAGGGAGTCGTCGAACATGGAGACGGCGTCCAGAAGCTCCTGCCGGTAGTTCTTCGCGTCCTCGACAAGGTGCGCCGGAATTTCCGCCGTGCGGACTTCGGAGCCGTCGTTTCCTTCAAAATAGAGCGCCTTCATTGCGATGAGGTCGACGACGCCTTCCAGCTTGTCCTCAAGTCCGATCGGAAGCTCCATCATGTACGCGTTCAAGCCGAGCTTTTCGCGCAGCTGCATGCGGACGCGCAGCGGATTCGCGCCCTGGCGGTCGCACTTGTTGACGAAGGCGAGGCGCGGAACATGGTACCGCTTGAGCTGGCGGTCGACCGTAATCGACTGGGACTGGACGCCGGCGACGGCGCAGAGGACGAGGATCGCGCCGTCAAGGACGCGGAGCGAGCGCTCAACTTCAATTGTAAAATCGACGTGGCCCGGAGTGTCGATCAGGTTGATTGTGTAGTCTTTCCATTGAACCTGCGTCGCAGCCGACTGAATCGTGATGCCGCGCTCACGCTCCAGATCCATCGAGTCCATCACAGCTCCGACACCGTCTTTGCCGCGAACTTCATGAATCTGATGAATTTTGTTGCAGTAGAACAAAATACGTTCTGACAAAGTGGTCTTACCCGAGTCAATGTGGGCGCTGATACCGATATTCCGCATCTTGGAAATATCAAAAGCCATATTGCTACCTCTTTATAAAGAATTACAATGCGAATATGACATGATACAGAAATATCGGTTCTTGTTCAACTGGTTGCCTCGGGGATGAGGCGCCCCTGCGTTCCGGGCGGAACGATTTGTCCGGGCGGCGCGGCGCGCGGAGCGCGCCGCCGGGCTTTCCAGGGCTTGCCCTCCGGCCGGTGCGGGCGGGGGAACGGAGCTGGCGGAATGCGCGTCCTCCACGGAAGCGCCGCGCGGCCGGGCTGTGGCGGATGCGCCGCCCGCACGCGCTCCGCGCCCCTTCCAATCCCTGCCGCTATTCCTCCGGCGCGCCGGCTTCTGCCGCGCCCGGCGCCGATATGGCGAGGAACGCCGTCTCCGTCTGCCAGCTGAAGAGCAGCTTCTGCGCGGCGCTTTCCAAGAGCAGCCGCAGTTTCTGCAAATCCTGCGCGCCGACCGCCTCAAGCATCTTCCTGCCGTAGGCGGACGTTTCCGCGTCGAACCAGCGGTCCAGCTCCTGCGCCGTGATGCGGCGCCTTTCGGCGGCGGTCTGCGAGGCGCACTCGACATGGAATCCTGCGCTGCGGAATTCGTCCGCGATGGACGCGGCGTTCCATGAGAAGAGCGGATTCTGCCCGCCGCCGAAGAATTCCTCCTCCGCGCGCTCCATCCTGCCGAGCGCCTCCGCATACGGCGCGGCCGTTTCCGGCGTGAGGACCTGGCCTTTGATGAGGCGGGCGATGCGCTGTCCGCCCGCCGGAATCTTCTGCGCGATGACCGCCGTCCAGCCGTCCGTGAGCGGCGATTCCGGCTCAGGAACGTCGTCCGCGCCGTCCGTTCCGGCGTCCGCATCATACGAAACGGCCTGCTCCGCCTCCTGCTCGTCGGTGAAGGCTGCGCCCGCCTGCCGTTTGGGAAACGCCGCGGCGGCGAGCGCGCGGGCGAGCGCGGCGGCCGACTCTTCGGATATAAACGGATCGCGGAAGAAAAGCCTGTCGAAGACGGCGCCGTTGTACTGGAACTGGAGCAGGACGCTTCGAAAGCGCTCCGGCGTCAGAAAGCCCTGCGAGGCGGTTTCCGGGCGGAACTGGAGGACGGGCTTGTCCAAGTCGCCGAGCGTGCGCCCGTACTGCTCGAGGATTTCGCGGCCCTTCTGCGTCCGGCAGACGCCGCACGTTACGCCCTCCGGCGTCCTCCGCGCGACTTCCCAGAGGAGCAGCCCGTCGTCGGCGTTCCAGACGAGGCAGCGGTGGTGCCGCGCCAGGGCTGCGAGCGCGGTCATCGTGTCGCGGACGTTCAGCAGGATTTCCGCGCGGTTTGAGTCCAGCCGCTGCCGCCAGTGCCGGTCGGCCTTGTCGAGCGCCGATTCGCGCGCGCCGTCCGGCGGGCTGAACGTAAGGTTTTCGGGGCGCCTTCCGTCCCCGCCCTTGAAGTGCCGGGCGATCCAC
>CAMWPF010000224.1 GCA_947176045.1 uncultured Treponema sp.
CCTTCTTGTAGTATTCCGTCGCCGTCTCGATGTCGCCGCCTGCCTCGTAATGCTCCGCGAGCGCCTTCGCGAGGTCGGCCTCCTCAAAGTCCAGCTTGACCAGCCGTTCGTACAGCGGCCAGATTTTGCCGGCGTCCGCAGTCTTGTAGAAGTCGGCGAGCGTCCGCAGCGCGAACTTATTGTTCTCATCATCCTCCAGAATGTTCTGGCAGAGCGCCTCCACAATGGCTTCCTTGTGGTTCTTTTGGAATATGTCGACAAGCGTGACCAGCGCGGAATTGTCAAGCGCGCCTTTCTGAAGGGAGATCATTCCTGAAATGTACAGCGCGATGATGCTGTCCTTGGAATTGGAAAGGACTTCGTCGCATATCGCCTGAAGCTCCGCCGTGCAGTTTTCCGAACGGGCCTTCTCGACGATGGACGCAAGCTCAATGATTTTTTCCTTTGTGTAGCTGCTGATTGCTGCGCGCGTCCACGTTTCTTCCTTGAGCATTTCCTGTACGGATTTCATCAAATCTTCTGCTTCTGCCATAAAAACTCCTAGCTTCTTTGTAAACTCTTTTTCACGAAATTCCGTCCTACCGTACATACTGATTGTAGACGGCGGCATCCAATATCTTTATCTTCAGCAACGTCTCATTGAGCAGCTCCCTGTCGTTGCGTTCCTGGCAGTGGTCAATGAGCCGAAAATACATATTCAGCAGGCGCGGCGTCTGGAATTCCTTTCCCCGCACCGGAAGCTTCATTTCATTTTCCAATGCATAAATCTCCTTCCGGAGCTTTATGACTTCGTTCGACTTGAGCGGGCGCCGGATAGTGAAGACTCCCCACAGCGTTCCGTATATGGGAATCCACGCGTTGAGCAGCTCCCCGGAAATTCCCTTTTCCTCGATGCGGGAGATCAGGCTCTTGATCAGCTCCGAGTCCAGGAAGTCCAAATCGACCTGCTTGCAGTCGATGAAGAACGCCTCCCGGAACAGCACTTTTGCCGCCTTGTCATCCCCGCACAGCGCGTAGCAGTCCGCGAGATCTGCGATGACTGCCGCCTGCTGCTGCCGCTGCATGTTCGCTTCGGCAAGGCATTGCAGCGCGTTGTCGAATTCGCCGAGCTTTTTGTAGCACAGCCCGATTTTCCGCAGCAGCTCCGAGCGCAGGATGGGATCCTGCTCGTCCAGCAGCTGCGTGTAGTTTTGCAACGCGAGTGAAAAAATGCCGTGGCAGACGGCTCGGAACGTCGGCTCGTACACTTTTTCATGCTGCCTGATGATGGAATTTAAAAAAAGCCGCCATTCGGAGAGGAGCGTCTCCCCCCGCTCGAACGGGCTTTCGATTTCCGAAAGCCGCTCGATCTGGCTTTTCCAAAAAAGACAGCATTCGCTTGTGAAAATCAGTTCGCGGCTTTCCAGATTGTTTTCAATGTGCTTGCGCAGCGCTTTTGTCGCTTCTTCTAGATTGCCCATCTCAAGGAAAAGGAGGACTTTCTGCAGCGTTCTTTCTGCCTGATTTTCCATATGCGTCAAGGTTCATTATAACAAAATGCGATTTTTAGTCAATAGAATGAGAAAAACCTTTTGATGGCAAAGCATATATTTATATAGGCTTTGATTTGATATGTCAATATTTTTTATTATAAAAAATGGTTATATTTGTACAGGGCGCACATTCCGGCGCATTATTTACAATCGTCCGTGCTTCTGCTAATATAGAATAAAATGAGTGGTACAATGCTTGCGCCGTCCCTGCTTTCTGCGGATTTGGCGGATTTGAAAGGCGCCGTGGCGTTTTTGGAAGCCCATGGCGGCTCTGTGGTTCATATTGACGTGATGGACGGACGGTTCGTTCCTCAGATTTCCTACGGACAGCCGGTGGTCCAGTCCATCCGGCCGCTTTCTGCGCTTCCGTTCGACGTGCATCTGATGGTGGAGCGCCCCGAGGAGCAGGTGGATTCCTTTGCGGCCGCCGGCGCGGACTGGATTACGTTCCATCTTGAAGCGTCCGTCCATGCGCACAGGCTCGTGCAGCGGATCCACGGATTGGGAAAGAAGGCGGGCGTCTCCATTGTGCCGTCGACGCCGGTGGAGGCGCTTTCGGAGCTGCTGGAATATGTGGACGTCGTTCTGGTCATGACGGTGAATCCGGGCTTCGGCGGACAGGCGCTGATTCCGTCCTGCTTGAAGAAGGTGCGCCGTCTTGCGGAGCTGCGGGCGGCGGAAGGGCTTCCGTTCTTGATTTCCGTCGACGGCGGCGTGAACGCTCAGACGCTTGCCGCAGTCCGGGATTCTGGCGCGGACATTGCCGTTTCCGGATCCGCCTTTTTCAGCGGCGGCTTGCAGTGGGAGATTTCATGATGCGGAAAAAGAAGGGATTCGCCGCGGTTCTGTGCTGCGTTTTGTGCTGCCGGGGAATTGCCGCGGTCGGAATGCGTTCCTCGGCAGGGCAGGAGGAGCGGAATCTGGCTTCGGCGGCGTTCGTGCAGGGCGCGGACGCGTTCCGTGCCGGAGAGTGGATGTCCGCGGTGTTCATGCTCCGGCGCGCGGTGTCGTATCCTGAGAACGATACTGCGGACACGTGGTATATGCTGATTGCCGCGGAAATGTATGCCGGCGAATACCGGAGCGCGTTTCAGGACTGCGAGCATTTTCTGGCGGCGTTCCCCGACAGTCCGTACGTTTCGTATGTCTCGTACCATAAGGGGCGTGCGCTTTTCTATCTGGGGGAATACGAAAAGGCGGTGCTGCTGCTCAGCGACTTCTGCCACCAGAATCCGGAGCATGAAATGTACGCCTCCGCGCTGTTCTGGATTGCCGAATCGTTTTTTGCGGGATACAACTATGACGAGGCGGAAATGCTGTACGCGCTCATTGTGCGGGACTTTCCGGACGACGCGAAGGCGCCTGCCGCCCAGTACCGCATTGAAACGATCGCGCAGGCGGGGCGGGAGGAAAAGCTGATCTACCTGCTCAAGGAGGTCGGCGAGGAATATCTTGCCGCGAAGGAGGAGTACGAGCGGCAGCTGCGTTTTTCCGCGTCGGAAAGCGCGGCGGAAGCGCGCCAGCGGCTCATTGACTTGCAGCGCCGGAATTCTGATTTGGAGCGGAAGGTCGCCGAGCTGGAGGCGGAGCGTGCGGCGCTCCAGCAGCAGATGGACGATGCGGCGCGCCGCAGCGCCGGCGGCAGGAACGCCGAGCTGCTGCTGGAATTGAAGGAAAAGGCGAAGCAGACGCAGCAGCTTTTGGACAAGGAACGTGCGGGGGATGCAAAATAATGAAGGAAGTGTTCAAGCGGCGGTTGTTTCTGATGTGCGCGGCCGCCTTGTGCGGCGGCGGAGCGGTCGTGTCCGCCAAGACGTCGGCGGCAGAGGATGTGCCGAAGCGGGAGCGCGTCGTCGAGATGATCAGCGATGTGGGCATCTTTATTTCAAAGAATGTTGAGAGCCAGGTCGGAAACATCAGGCTCCAGCTGCGGGGAATCATCGGAAGCTTCCAGTTTTCTGTGATGAACGAGGCGGGGGCGTTCGTGCCGCTGCTTTCAGGAAACGATGAGTTCACTTCGTCGTTTTTTGCG
>CAMWPF010000225.1 GCA_947176045.1 uncultured Treponema sp.
GCGTTCTTCCGTGCGCACCGACCGCAGGGAAGCCGCGCAAGCCCGGAAGCCCCGCGTTCCGTCCGAATTGAAATTCCAAAAAAAAGAAAAATCTGTCGTTTTTTTGAAGGAAATATGGTATACTGGGGAGTGTAGCTTTCTACCTGTTTTGCTCAGGATTTGCAGGAGTTTTTTTTGAACAGACGTGACTTTCCGAAAATCCATTTTTATGATCAGGATTTTGTAGATATTTACAACAAGACTTGGACAATGCTGCTGGACTACTGGATCAATCCGAAGACCGGCGAAAAATCACCAGACGGGTATTTTATCTATCCTGAGAGCGGCAGGCTGATTCTAGATCAGTTTGAATCTATCTTCTCTTCGTTTTTTCTTGTCTATTCCAACCGGAATTTTGTTGCCAGCAAAATTATTGATTACTTTTATGCGCGGCAGGAAGAAAACGGCGCCATTCGTTGGAAATACGATGCCGCTGACGATCAACCTGTCCTCGACTCGGAAAACCCGGAGGGCATCGGGCTGCCGCTCTTTGCGTGGGCGGAATTCAACCTCTACCACAAATCCGCCAACAAGCGCCGCATTAAGGAAGTTATGCCGGTCCTCCAAAAATATATGGAATGGATTGACGCGACCTTCAAGCAGGAGAACGGACTGTATGCGGCTCCCGTCGTTGCAGGAAAGATGTTCAACGCGCCGCGGAACGATGTCCGCTATCCGGTGGACTTCAATGCGGCGATGGCGGTCAACGCGCTGCATATGTCCGCGCTCGGCGACATCCTCAACGACAAGGAATTGAGCTTCCAGTACCGCCGGACGTATTTTTCTATTAAGACGCGCATCAATTCGATGATGTGGGACAACGCGACGGGATTTTACCATGACTTGGATGCCGCCGAAGGACGGCTCGCGGAAAAGACGATTGCCGGATTCTGGCCGCTTCTTGCGGAAATTCCAAATGCTGACAAGACCGATATGCTCGTCGCGCATCTTTCCAATCCGGCGACGTTTGGAACGCAGCATCCGTTTCCGACGCTTTCCGCAGACAGCTTTGCCTTCAAGGAGTCTGGCGAAGGATTCTGCGGCAGTGTCTTCCCGACGTTCAACTTCATGGTCATCAAGGGGTTGGAAAAGTACCAGCAGTACGAACTTGCCCGCGAATGTTCCATCCGGCACCTTTATTTTGTTCTGGAAACGCTCATGCCGAGCAAAGAAGATGAAAAGGGCGACCTCTACGAAGCCTATCTGCCCTGCAAGGAAGGAAAGGCGGCGTTGGACGGAAATCCTGACTGGCCGCGCCCTCGTTTTCTGGCGAGCGCGGGACTTTCAACGATTGCGCTCATGATTGAAAACGTCATCGGGCTTTCCATCAGTTTGCCGCGGAAGACCGTGGACTGGATCATCCCGAACCTTGAAATCATGGGAATTGAAAACCTTTCGCTCAAGCGGAACCTCATCACGATCTTGAGCAACAAAAGCAACCGCGGTTGGGAAATTCAAATGGAAAGCGAAAAGCTGTATTATTTCACAATCAACATTCTCGACCAAAAGAAAAAGACGCTGCCGATTCCTTCGGGAAAGTGTTCGATGCTCATCGACAAACTCTAGTCCATGAACGTGGCCGGAAGGACGTTCCATCTGTCGGACGCATCCTCCCGTCATTTTGCAGGAGCGGATTATGACAACTCCAGAAGCAGTCGTTGAAATCGGTTCGACCGGCGTGCGCCTCCTTGTCGCGGAGCTGGCGGCCGACGGAAAGCGCAACGTCCTTGACCGCGCGGAAATGCCCGTCGCCTTGGGACGCGACATCTTCACCGGCGGAATAATTACGCGCGAAACCCAGTCGCAGTGCCTTCACATCCTGCTCCGTTTTCGGGAACAGTTGGAAAGCTGGGGAATCACGCCGCCGCGGACAAGCGTCATTGCGACAAGCGCCCTCCGGGAGGCGAAGAATACGGATTCCGTCATCGACAAGATTCTGTTCGCGACCGGCTTCAAAGTGCGCGTCATCGACGGCATTGAAGAAAACCGGCTCATGTACATGGCCGTTACGGAATGCCTCAAGGAAGAGGCGGACAAGCTGCGTTCTGAAGATTCAGTGATTCTTGAAGTCGGCGGCGGCTCCACGGAAATGATGCTGATGCGCAAGGGCAAGATGGCGGGCGCCCACAGCCTGCGGCTGGGAACGATCCGCATGGAATCCCAAGTCCGCACGCAGGACGGCTCCTTCGACAACATACAGCGCTACATTCAGGATTTCATCCAGAATATGAAAGGCTCCCTTGAAAGCGAGCTGAATCTGACGCAGGTCAAGCAGTTCATCGCAATCGGCGCGGACGCGACGCTGGCGGCAGTCTGCGCGGGAAGGCCGATTTCAACGTGGCTGTGGTCCATCGAACGCGAGGATTTCGACCGCTTCGTTTCCGAAGTGCAGGATTACACCGTAGACGAATGCGTCGCCCGCTTCAAGATTTCCTACAACGACGCCCAGACGCTCCGAACAAGCCTTCTGATATACAAGATGTTCATCCATCTGACGGACGTGCGGACAATCATCGTGCCGGAGACGAATATCCGCGACGGGCTGATCATCAGCCGGACAGACGCCGCAAACGACGGACTCCAGAACGAATTCCACCAGCAGATTATCGCCTCTGCGCGGAACCTCCTGCGGAAATACCACGGCGACGAACAGCATGCAGAATTCGTGCGTTCCATGAGCCTCCAAATCTACAGCAGCCTCGCGTCGGAAATCTCGCTCGACGAGGAGCATTCCAAGATGCTTTTGGAAGTCGCGGCGATTCTCCACGACATCGGGATTTTCATCCGCCACGACGACCACAATATCCACAGCGAATACATCATCCACAATTCCGAAATCTTCGGCCTGAACAAAATGGAAAACAAGATTGTCTCCCAGATTGCGCGCTACCACCGCGGAAAGCAGCTGCCGCAAGACAACGAGCAGTTCCAGATTTTGGCGCGGACAGACCGCATGACAATCCTGAAGCTCGCCTCAATTCTGCGGATTGCAGACGCCATGGATCGAGGACACGTCCAGTATCTTTCCGACATTTCAATCGCGCTTGCCGACGACGTCCTTTCCATCCGAACGCGGGGCATCAAGAATTTGACATTAGAACGAATGGCGCTGTCCGAAAAAGGCGAGCTGTTCGAATCTGTATTCGGCTACCAGATAGTCCTGCTTTAGACAGCGGAATTTCGGACGGAACGCGGGCGGCGGGGCTTCCGGGCTTGCGCGGCTTCCCTGCGGTCGGTGCGCACGGAAGAATGCGGACGGCGGCGTGCGGCTCCTCCACGCGGCGCAATCGGCCGCCAGCGCGGGCAAGGCAAGCCGTGCGCACTCGCGCTTCGCGCGCCCGCTCCAGTCCGGCGTAGGCTGCTCCTCCGGCGCGCTGCGCGCGCCGTACCGCCGCCGTTCGTCCGCCCCGCGGGAACGGCCCGCGTCCCGCGCAAATCCAGCCGTGAGCCAGCGGCTTCACTTTCCGCCCGCGTTAGGGGGCGCGCCGGTACACCGCAGGACGCGCAGCGGCCGAGGAG
>CAMWPF010000226.1 GCA_947176045.1 uncultured Treponema sp.
TCAAGCACTGGATGAAGGACTACCACATCAACGGCTTCCGCTTCGACCTGATGGGACTGCACGAGACGGAGACAATGCAGGAAATCTACAAGGAGCTTTCCGCCATCGACAAGAACGTGATGGTGTACGGCGAGCCGTGGACGGGGAACGGAAGCTATCCGGCGGACGGCTGCAAAGGCGCGGTCGCCGTGTCCGGCGCGGCGGGAGGCAACGGCGTGGGCGCGTTCGACGACGACTTCCGCGACGCGATCAAGGGCGCAGAGTACGGCGGCTTCCAGAAAGGACAGGTGCAGGGAACGAACAAGGATTCGGGCATCACGGCGGGACTCGTCGGAACGTCGGGCAGCAACAAGCGGAACGAGACAGGCAAGCCCGGCCTCGCCCTGCACTACGTGGAATGCCACGACAACTACACGCTGTTCGACAAGCTTGCGATTTCGTACCTCAACAGGACGAGCGGCAGCGGCGACTTGTTCACGCAGATCAAAGCAGCAGGGCTTGCCGAGGTCAAGAAGCAGGACATGCTTGCGGCGGCGTATGTGTTCCTGTCGCAGGGAACGCCGTTCATCAACGGCGGGCAGGAGTTCCTCCGGACGAAGAAGGGAGACGAGAACAGCTATCAGTCAGACGACAGCATCAACCAGATCAATCTCGGCTTCAAGACGACGTACAGCGACGTGTACGACACGTACAAAGGCCTGATCGCGCTGCGCAAGGCGAACCCGTCTGCGTTCGGCGCGAACACAAGCGCGAAGGCGGAAACCGTATCGACCGGCGTAACGAAATACACGACAGACAACTTCCTCGTGTACTTCAACGCGACGGACGCCGCGGCTGATATTGCAACGGCCGGCTACACGAAGGCCGTCGATGTCTCAAGCGGCGCGCCGGTGGATGCGGCGGTTCCGACAAGCGTCCCGGCGAAGTCGTTTGTTATTCTGAAAAAGTAGCCGCAGCGGCACGGCATATCCTGAAAATACAACGCGCCGGCTTCGGAGCAGTCCGAGGCCGGCGCGTTATTCTTGCGGCGCCCGGTGCGCGGAAGTCAGAGGCGGGCTGATTCTACGGCGTCGTGCTGCTCTTCGAGGATCTGCATGACGCGGTCGACGGTCCGCTGCTTCGCCGCCGGGTCGCCGGCGGCGCAGTGGGAGAGGACGTCGCTGCGGAATTTCCTGCATTCAATGACCGGGCTGGCCGTCAGGAGGATCTTGTCCTTTTCAACGATGTCGAGGAGCATATCGTCGGGGTTATCGGGATTGATGCGGAGGGCGTTTCCGTTGACAGAGACGAGGAGCATGATGTCGAAGAGGCGGAGGTAGCTGTCGATTTCGCGCAGCCCGCGCTTTGTCTCCGGCTGCCCCGGCCGGTAGCGCGTCCCGCTCGGAAAGACGAGGATGACCTGCCCGCGGCGCTTGCAGTCATCCATGGCGCGCATCGCGGCGAAGTTGATCTTCCGCGCCTTCTTCTCCTCCTCCTCCTTTTCCGCGGCGGAGACCGATTCTGTTTCCGCGACCTTTGTGAGGCTCCGCGTCGGATAGATGACGACCCGCGTGAAGCCTTCCGTCCAGATGCGGACCATCGGACTGGCCTCGTTGAGCTTCATTCCGGCGACGGCGACGATCCGCCGGGCGAAATCCTTCGCCCAGTCCTCGCCGTGACGGTCGAGGAGGTAGATGATGGCAGGAAGGTCGAGGTTCGTGTAGTGCTCCATGAGGATCAGCCCCGTGCGCCCTTCGTTGACGACCGCGTCATAGAACGCCTTGAAGTTTCCGACGTTGCCCAACCCCGACCCCGGCAGGAAATTTTCACCAAGGATCAGTTCCATGTATTTCTGAAGCTCCGGGTTCGCCTCCTGATAGACGTTCGTCTCGTCAATCTTCGCCGGCGCGTGGGAGAGCGCCAGCATCTCCTTGAAATATTTTCCGTAGACATCCTTCAGTGCCTGCCCCATACGAATCTCCTCTAAAACCGCCGCGGCCGCCGCCGCATGATGTGATTCTTTCATTCTAATGCCACAAAATGGCGCTGTCAAATGCAAGTTCCGTCCGTCCGCGCATAAAAAAAGCGCACCGGAAAATCGATGCGCTTTGATTTTGGAGATAGTCGGATTCGAACCGGCGACCTACTGATTGCGAACCAGTCGCTCTACCAACTGAGCTATATCCCCGATGGCTTGCAGTATACTACATTTCACATATCTTTTGCAAGAGGGTTGGCAGCTCATAGACGCTTTTTATGCGGAGCGTCCTGCCGGGATGGGGCGGAACGTCCTTCGAGACCGCCGCCGCGCCGGGAGACAGGGCGTGCCCGTTCTTCCCGCCGACGAGAACCGCCGTTCCGCCGAGGGCGGCATAGCCGTCCGTATACTTCCGCATATCGTCCAGAAAGAGCGTGTTCTCGATGTCTGCCGCGCCGCCGAATGCCGCCAGCGCGTTCCGGAACGCCTGCGGATAGGGCTTCCCGAACAGTTCAGAAGAACGGATGTCGCAGACGGCGTCGAACAGGTCGGCGACGTCCAGCTTCTGAAGGACGCGGGACGCATGTTCGGCGGGCGCGTTCGTCAGGATGACCTTCGGCTGCGGAAGCGACGCGAGGAGCGGGCGGAGTTCCGGCGACGGCGGAAGCTCGTCCGCCTCGTCCTCCGGGTGGACACGCCGGAAATAGCCTTCGACATCCGTCAGCCCCTCGCTTCGGAGCCATTCGAGCGTCGTCGAAAAGCCCGCGATGCGCCGGGCGCGGAGCCGGACCGCCTCGTCATAGTCCACGCCGAAAAAATCCGCGACGCAGGTCATCATCCGCCGCGTAATGCCGCCGTCCATCTCCGCCGTCGGAGGGTACAGCGTATTGTCCAGATCAAAAATCAGATGCTCAACCGTCATGCGCCCATCTTACACGAAAACGCAGAAACCTTCCAGACGGACTGATTCCGGGCGTCGCGTCCGCGGAGCGTCCGGCGTGCATCCACATCTAGCGCGGATTTCCATTTCTCCGCGCAGAAAAACTGCACATTTAGCGCGATGCAATCTGAACCCCAAAAAGTAGACACGAGGGAGGCTCCGCTTCCGCGGAGCCTCCCTCGCGCCCCATGCTATTTCTTCTGCAAAATCACGAATCCCTTCGCCGGAATCACGCTGATTGCCGCCGAAGCAGAAGCGACGGAATACGTGCCGTCAGCTTCGGAAATCGTGAACTTGTATCCTTCCACCGCCTTGGGAAGCGTGCAGTCCGCGCTCGTCGCGTTGAAGTACACTTGGTACGTCTTGCCGTCCGAGCCGTCCGTCTCGTACTTCGTAACGCCCTTCACTCCGACGTTCGCCGCCGTAACGTAGCTTCCCTTCGTGAACGCGTCGTAGTCCTTGCGGATCTTGATCAGCGCCTTGTACGTGTTGTACACGTCGCTGTACGTCGTCTTGAAGCCGAGGTCGATCGTGTTGCAGTCGTCGATGTTGTACTGCCCCGGCGTGTTCGTCCACGTTACGCCGCCCTTCGTGTCGGCGGAATAGCTGTCCGGATTCCCCTTCTTCGTCCGGAGGAACTCCTGCCCTCCGT
>CAMWPF010000227.1 GCA_947176045.1 uncultured Treponema sp.
TTGAACGTCAGATCCTCATGATAATACAGCACGATGACCAGCTTTTCCTTTTCAGGAAGCTCATTGATCGCCTCGATGATGACCTTCCGAATTTCCTCCCGCTCGGCAATCACATCGGGATTCAGGCTTGCCGGAGACTCGATGCTGTCGCCGATGGACATACTGTCGTTCTCATCGCCGGAGTACCACACCTCATTGAGCGAAAGCACGCTCGTACCGGAGACTTTCATGATGGTGCGGTGGTATTCGTCCTCGCTCATCTTCAGCGATGCGGCGATCTCCCCGTCGCTTGCCGTCCGCCCCAGCTTCGCCTCCAGCTCCACAATGGCGTCCTCGATTTCCCGCGACTTCTGCCGGACAGAACGCGGAACCCAGTCGATCTGGCGCAGCTCGTCAAAAATCGCGCCGCGGATGCGGGTAACCGCGTACGTCTTGAACTTCACATTCTTTGCAGGATCATACTTGTTGATTGCATCCAGCAGCCCGAACTGCCCGAATCCCACCAAGTCATCGAACTCGACGCTGTTCGGCATTCCGACGGCGACTTTTCCCGCAACATACTTCACCAACGGCATATACTGACGGATAAATTTGTCCCGCAATTTGGACGACTTCGTCCTGCGGAATTCCTCCCAGAGCAAGTCCTCTTCCATTCCGTCATTTATTGATGTAGCTGCAATATTCTCCATACAATCCTTACCTTCGGGTTAATGCTCGCTGGCAAGCAACGTGCTGATTGCCTTCGCCATGAGGGCGGCGTCCTTTCCGTCCGCGACGTCTGAAATTCCAACGGCAGGTTCCGCCATTTCGCCGCCGGACGAAACCGCTCCGCCGCCTGAAGCATCATCTTCAGATGGTTCTGGCGCGGCGGCGACCCCTTCTATGCTTTCCAAGTCAGGCAGCACGTCAAGCTCGTCCCCATCCTCATCATTCCTGCCAGATGGAGGAACGGATGGAACCTGCCGGCCTTCGGCCTCAATTTCTTTCGCCGACTTCGCTTCCGTCCCAGAAAGATTCGAGGCACCCTCTGCCAGCCGGAGAGGCACAACCCCCCCCTGCGGCGCTGGCGGGGCGGACGGTTCCGGCGACGGCGCTTCTGCGGCCGCTGTCCGGCCGGACTCCGCGGCTGCGGCGCCTGCTTCCACGGACACGTTCATGTCGTTCGGCGTCAGCATATTATGGCTGGTGCCGACAAAAAAGCCGGGCGCGTTCTCTTCGGAAGGGAGCTCTTCGTCCTGAATGACAATGTCCACCGCATGGCCGGAATTTGCCGCGCCCTGCGTCCGCGCCGCCTGCTCCGGCGCAAAGGAATCCTGCTCAGCGGAAAACAATTTTGAAAAAAGGAACTGTATTCCCAACGCAAGGCAGAAGAATACGACGGCAAAAAGCAAGGCATGGAGGAGAACGCTGCCGGCGCCCGAACGGGAGGACAGTCCGGCGGCAAAAGAAAGCAGGAAACCGAAAATGGTAAATCCAAGAATGAATTTAAAATTCTTCATTTTCCACCTCCCGCATCCCCCTCTGGGAATGTAAAATTCCATCAAGACAATATTTCAATCATTATATAACAAAAACCTGTAAAAAAACAGCCTTTCTTCACTTTTTACCTTTTTTTTCCGAGGAATTTTTTCAGGAATGTGGCGACGCCGTCGTTTCCGGCAAAATCGCTCTTTTCAATGCGCCCCACGATGTGCTTGAGGCATACGGACGACTTCGACGTCGGATTGACCACGACGAACGGCTTCTGCCGGATGACCGACGCCTGGACGACCGGATCATCGTAAACAAAGCCGATGTAGTCCACCTTGTAGCCGAGGAACTGTCCGACAATTGTAATGATCCTGTCCGAAATCCGCTTCCCCTCGTCCGCGGAATGGACGCGGTTCACGAGCAGCTTCAAGTTGACCGGACGGTCGACAATTTCCGTCGTGATGATCTTGATGATGCCGTACGCGTCCGTAATTGCGGTCGGCTCCGGCGTCGTAACGACATACACTTCATCAGCCGCCGTCACAAACTGAAGGACGTTGTTTGAAATGCCGGCGCCCGTATCGATGATGATGATGTCCGCATTTCCGAGCGTGCAGAATTGGCGGGAAAAATAGTCCAGCTCCTCCTTGCTGAGGTTCGCGATTTTAGAAAATCCATTCGCGCCGGCAATGAATTTGATGCCGAATTCCGTATCAAGAATGATTTCCTTCATCGTCTTCTTTTTGTTGATGACATGCATGAGGTTGTACTGCGGAACAACATTGAAGAGGACGTTCACATTCGCCATGCCCAAATCGCCGTCAATCAAGATGACCTTCTTTCCAAGCTGGGCATAGACAATCGCCATGTTCACGGCGATATTCGTCTTTCCGACTCCGCCCTTTCCGCTCGTGATGGCAATGCCCCTTGTAGAATGGTTCTTTTTGGAATCCTTGCCCACTTCTTCCGCAAATCCGCTGTCCAAAAATCCCCGCAACCCTTCTGCCTGCTCTTCCATAATTGCTATTCTCCAAATCTGTCTTCTATATGTGTTCTATCGATCGAAAATCCTTCAAGACGGATCAAGAACGTCACCGGAGTCGTCCGCTCGATTGCGTTGGAGGCAATCCGTCCGTCCGCGCCGTTCCGGCTGTTCGTGATGTTCTGCCCGCTCGTAATGTAGGAAACGCTCTTGTGCCGCTCATGCAGGACGCTGATGACGTTCCCATACTGCTCCGACTCGTCGCACTTTGTGACAATGACGGACTGGTACCCGAACGGCTCGTAATTCTTCATGATGTTGTCCAAATCGCGCGCCTTCGTGGACGCCGTAACCGTCAGGAACACCGCCGGATTCATTCCCGGAACGTCCAACGTCATCTTCATCGTTCCGATATGGGAGGCGTCGTTCGGACTGTACCCGCTCGTATCGATGAATACGGCGTCCACGCGCTCCTTGCAGTCCTCGTATATTTTGCGCACGTCGGCGGCGCTCTCCGCCTTCTGGACATTCTTTCCGAATATCTCACCGAACCGGGACAGCTGCTCCAGCGCGCCGACGCGCATCGTATCCGTCGTGATGAAGCACAGCTCCGCCCGGCTGCCGCTGTTCTGCGCGTTCTTTACGTATTGCGCCGCAAGCTTCACCAGCGTCGTCGTCTTTCCAACGCCCGTCGGACCGACTAAAATGAATACGTGCGGCTTCCGCGCCGCCTTTTGGGGCGCGATGGAAATGGTTTCGCCGATCCAGTCCACGACCGTCCGCTGCACGGCTTCAAAATCCTCCAACCGCTCCAACGGAAAGGTCCTCTTCATTTTGTCGGTCATTTCCTGAATATAATTGAATGTAAATTCATTTTGAGAGAGCAGATCCTGAATCCGCCTGATGGAAGGATGAAGCTCCGTGCTTCCGGCTGACTGCAGCTGCAATTTCTTGATTTCATCAATCTTCTTTTCCAGTTCCGACAGCTGCGCCATCGCAGCCTTTTCCACAATGCCGGAATTCTTCTTGACAATCTCGTCGCGGCTCCTTGCAAATTCATCATGTGTAGCGGGCGCCCGCGTTCCGGAGGACGC
>CAMWPF010000228.1 GCA_947176045.1 uncultured Treponema sp.
GAAAAACGAAATATAAAATACTTTTTTTCGGTAGAAGGCGAAACTGAATTTCTCTATTTTGAACATCTGAAAAAACTAATTCTTGCAGAAGAAACAAGAACTGCAAATCCTGTCTTTCACATAGAAAAAATTCCCCCTCTAAAATTGGTAAAAAAACTTTCGTTTATTCGTTCCTGTACAATCACCGCTGTCTTTGATGTGGAAGATGATCCAGAGCATCGTAACCATTTTGAGAATACGCTTAAAAAAATGAGGGATGCAGAAAAACTTGGAAAATCAATAAAATATGAACTTGGTTATTCCAATATAGATTTTGAACTGTGGATTATTTTGCATAAAAAAGATTTATTTGGTTCAGCCGGAAGCAAGCAGCAGTATCTTGCTCATCTAAATCATATTTTTGGAATGAACTTTCAGGGATTAAAAGAATATAAGGAAGAACATAATTTTTTGCAGATACTTTCAAAAATCACTTTGGATGATGTCAGACAGGCGATCGTTAGAGCTGAAAATATTTGTAAACAACGACAATCGGATAGTACATCTATCAGATCTTATGGATATGAATGGTTTGATAAGAATCCCTCACTTTCTGTACATATTATTGTAAAGAAAATTTTGCTCGAATGTGGTGTCTACTAGTTCAGAATAAGCAACTACCCATCCGACCCTGATGATGAAGGCCGCGCTTTTGAAGGAATTCGGCTATTCTGAAAACACAAAATGCAACGAGGACATCGACCTGTGGTTCCGCCTTTTGCGCGCCGGACACAGGATTCGGACGCTTCAGGAGCCGGTTCTTCGCTTCCGCATCACGGACGGAACATTCAGCCGCCGCTCCGTCTCCAAGGCGTTGAGTGAGTATTCAATCTATTCTGCGAACCTGTGGAAAATCAACGGCGTGTCGTGGAACGGCATTCTTCCGCTCGCGCGCCTTGCAAGCCGCTTCTTCCCGAGGACGCTGAGCAGGAAGCTGTACCTTTCCCGGAAACGCCGGAATCTTTTCAAGGAGAACCTTATGAAAGTAACATCGCTGGGAAACCATGTGTTCACAAAGAACGGGCACCTGTTCGAGGCGCTGCTTCAGTTCGAGGAAGGCGGAATCCAGATGATAAAGGCGGTTCAGCTTGACAGTACGGCGGAATGCGTTGTGGAAGTTCCACTTTCAGACGTGGAGCTGTTCAGGACTTCAAGCGGAACGGCCATTGTGCTGAATGGGGAGTGAGGCGCTTTTTTGAACGGAAGAAATAATCCACCATGCTGCGGTTGCCGCGTTCCGTGCGGCGCCTTCACCTCTTGACACGGTTCCCGCCGCCGGGGTTATCATGTCGGCATCGGCGGAAAAGCGCCGGGGGAGGTTTTTGTGGACGGCTTTCCTGATCTGGAAGAAAAATGTTCCCGCCTGCGCCGCGGACTGGAATCGCTTGGAAGCGTCGCCGTGGCGTTTTCCGGCGGAACGGACTCGGCGTTCCTCCTTGCGTGCGCGCATGACGCGCTCGGCGAAAGCTGCGTGGCGGTTACCGCGCTCTCCTGCTTTGTGCCGGAGCGGGAAGTTCAGGAAGCGCGCCGGTTCTGCGCCCTCCGCGGAATCACGCAGCTCGAAGTGCGGATGGATCCGCTTTCAGTTGAAGGCGTCGCGGAAAATCCGCCGGAGCGCTGCTACCTGTGCAAGAAGGCGGTCTTCTCCCGGATTCGGAACGAAGCAAGCGCGCGCGGCATTTCCTGCGTTGCGGAAGGCACGAACGCCGACGACGAGGGCGACTTCCGGCCGGGACTTGCCGCAGTCGCGGAGCTTGGAATCAAAAGCCCGCTCAAGGAGTTCGGCTTCACCAAGGCGGAAGTCCGCGCCGCCTCCCGGACGTTCGGCCTTTCCACATGGAGCAAGCCGTCCGCCGCGTGCCTCGCAAGCCGCATTCCCTACGGCGAGCCGCTCACAAGGCGCGCGCTCGGCATGGCAGAACGGGCGGAACAGTTCCTTTCGGAGCGCGGCTTTCCGCAGGTGCGCGTCAGAATCCACGGAGGAACGCTCGCCCGCATCGAAGTTCCCCCGGCGGACTTTGAGAAGCTCATGCGCATCCGAACGGACGTTGTCGCGGCGCTCACGGCGGCAGGATTCACCTACGTTTCGCTCGACCTGCTCGGCTTCCGCGCAGGCAGCATGAACGAAGCGCTGAAAAGGAGTTGACTATGGAACGCAACGCACCATTCGACTGCGCGCAGATTGACACGCAGCGCAAGGCGCGCACGGGCTTCCCGGAAGTCGTCTTCTGCCAGGGAAAGGCGGACGATTTTCTGCGCGCGGTTTTCAGGCGGATTTTTGACGCGGACGGAAGCGTCTTCGGCACGCGCGCGACACAGGAACAGGCGGAACTCATTCGCGCGGACTTTCCCCAGGCGCACTACGACCCGGTCTCGCGGATTCTGTCCGTCGGAAGCATCCCCGAGCCGAAATCCGGGCGCATCGCCGTCTGCACTGCCGGAACGGCCGACATTCCCGTCGCAGAGGAAGCCGCCCAGACAGCCGAATTCTTCGGCGCAAACGTGTCGCGCTTTTACGATGTGGGCGTCGCGGGGATTCACCGTCTGCTCAATAAAATAGAAGAAATCAGAAAGGCGAATGTCGTTGTCGCGGTCGCCGGAATGGAAGGCGCGCTCGCGAGCGTTATCGGCGGGCTTGTCGCAGTGCCGGTGATTGCCGTGCCGACTTCGGTGGGCTACGGCGCGAACCTCGGCGGACTTTCCGCACTGCTCACGATGATCAATTCGTGCGCGAACGGCATTTCCGTGGTGAACATCGACAACGGCTACGGCGCGGGCTACATCGCCACGCAAATCAACCGGCTGGCGGAACGTTAAAAATTGTCGCTAAATTCGCGCGACAATTTTTAACTCGAGTTTTCTTGTGAAAACTCGCTTATGTACGTGTTCGCGTCGCAGCAAGCTGCTAACCGCGAACGAATTCAGCAGCTCAAAATCTGAAGATTTTCTCGCTGCTGAATTTTAAGGAACGCGGACGGACAACTGCATAATTTTGGGAGAAAATATGAAAGGCTTGTACTTGGAATGCGCTTCGGGAATCTCGGGCGACATGGCGGTCGCCGCGCTGCTCGACGCGGGCGCTGACGAGGCTGCGCTGCGGAAGGCTCTGGATTCGATTCCGGCGCGCGGATTCACCGTTGAAATCAGCCGCGTGAAAAAGGCGGGAATCGACTGTGCGGACTTCAACGTGATTCTCGACGAGGCGCACGAAAACCACGACCACGACATGGACTATCTGTTCGGACATGAGCATGACGGCGCAGACGGACACGAACATCATCATGAAGAACATCACACTCACGAACACCGCGGACATCATGGTGAACATCTGCACGAAGAAGAATCACACGCGCATGACGGCGGACATCATCATGCCGAACACGAACACCACCACGCGCACGAACACCGCGGCATGGCGGTAATCACTGCCATCATCAACGGAACTGACATGACGGACGTCGCGCGTTCGCTTGCGCGCAAAATCTTCGGCATCCAAGCGCAGG
>CAMWPF010000229.1 GCA_947176045.1 uncultured Treponema sp.
CCTTTGAATTGTCTTCCGTAAAATCAATAAGGTACGGTTCAAGATTTCCGTCACAATCAAGCAGCCCGAATTCCACGTTGCAGCTGATTTCTTTTAGGACAGGAACAAACTGATTTTCTATGTTCTGCACGTCCTCAGTGCCAATATGAATCGTCTGCCTGTCACTGTGCTGTTCAATCTGATGTCCTTCCAGTATTCTGTAATATTTGTCTTGCTGTACCTCATGTGAATGTATTCCGTCTTTACCTATTGTATACCGGGACATGAAAACAACACCTTTCGCGACAAAATGTCCCCGGGCAATTTCAATGATTGTTGCATCCGTTCCCGCTTTTATTATTCCGGTGAATTTCGGATCGAAGATTTCCTGAATTATCATCGTGCAAATCCAGCTGTATGCCTTCACTTGTTTGTAGATGGCGCTCAGGGCTTCATGCAGATTTTCAAATTCCGGAAATGTCTTAAAGCTGTACCTGTTGCATGTTATGGAGCGCATGGCATCACTTTTCTTTCCGACAAAATGCCTGACTATTTCTTCATCAATTGTTTTCGGCGTGATAACGACAACATTATATCCTCTGCAAAATGTGGAACGTTCCAGTTCTATGCTGTCAAAGGGGAATTCATCCGTGGTACAGTTGCAGTTCACGATATATGCGTCTGAAATAAAAAGACCGTGTCTTTCTGCCATAAGTCTGATTTTTATTTTATCCAAAGATTTCAAGCGTTCATCATCTCCGATTGATTGTGCCGTTACTTTCTTTATTTCATTTCTTTCGAGGAAAAGGCCTGTCATCGGCCTACACTGAAGGATGAAAATTCTGCCCGTGTTTTTTTCAATGCACCATTCAATGTCCATCGGGCTGTTCAGCCGATTTTCTATTTCGATTCCCATTTTTACAAGCGGCAGAAGATATGCGCCGGTGGTCTTGTCATGAAATTCCGGATTTTCTTTTTTTACTGATATTTTTTCTATTTCGCCGCTTGTTCCTGAGACAAGGGCATCTCCGGTGCCTTTGCAGAAATGTATAGTCAGTTCCTTTTTTGAAAAATCGGTGCAATTGGAAGTAAACAGAACGCCGGAATATGAAGCGTCTATCATCTGCTGAAAGACAACTCCCGCCCGGTCTCCCTGTTCAGCAGCATTGCTTGCAATCTCTTTGTGCTTTTCGCATATCAATGGAAAATCAGAGGAAGGTATACGTAAAAATGTCTTGTAGTTTCCGGCCTTGCTTTCTTTTTTGCCGTCCTCTTGAATCCCTGAAGAACGCAGTGCAATCTGCTCGTCAGGTTGAAACAAGCCTTTGAATTCACCTTTTAGTCTTTCGTAATAGGCAGGCGTATACGAGGCAAAATCCTCTGCTTTTAAAAAATAAGATTTTGGGACAGGATAGCCGTTATCGCCAAGCCATTTAAGCCAACATGCTTTTCCTCCAAACTGTTCGCTGCTTATGTTGTCTGTGATGCATCTTATCATCTTTTCAAGCATTGTTTTTGACAGCCGCTTCCAAGTTATGTTCTTTTATATACTGCGCAACGGATTTTGGAACAAGCTGCTCCCAGTCTTCTCCAGAACGAATTCGTGCGCGGACAAGTGTTCCAGATACTGGTTTCTGGTCTTCCGTCCGTTCCCACATGATATCGACATTCAGGTTCAACTCCTTTAGAATCCTTAGTTTTTCCCTGCCCCAGTCATCATAAATGGTTATGTAATACACTGCATTCCTTGGAACAAAATTGAACAGCTGTTCTGGCTGTTCAATGGTAAAAGGAACGATTGAAAATGCCGATTCTTTCACATTGTTTTCCAACAGTGCAAGCCGTATCATTTCCATCCGTTCAAAATAGGTGAATGGATTTGCATGGGCTGTAAGCCTGTGGTTGTCAATGCTGCTTATTCTTTCGCTTTTGGCAGTGCAAAGAAAATTTGTTATTCCAATTACCAAATGGTCGCATCTGCTTTTTCCCGCAAGTAGATATTCAAGATGCCCATTATGAAATCCTTGGAATCGTCCGTGAATGACTCCAATTTTATCCCTGTTCATATGTTCCTCACATACATTTATAATGATACCATAGACTAAGGATAAAAGTAAGAGGTTCTTGACTAGTTAAAAACCGAAATATTTCCTAATCAAGATACGTCTTGCCGTACAGCTTCTTGAGAATCAGCCGTAGACAGTGTGGAAAACGCAGAAAAAGTCGCTGTCAAAAAATTGGAATCTGTAATAAACCGGTTGCAAAATATGATTCGCCTCTAAAACAACCGTTTTGAAAACTTACTGCATCAACAACCTCGACGCAAGCGTCGAGGTTGTTGTTCTCATAAGGTATCGCAGTCGGGTTTCATCCCTTTTATACGGCTCAAGGGTCGGGGTACTGCTTGCAGCCCCGCAGGGATGAAACCCTCCGCACGAATAAAGAATCCCGCGTTGATTTCCACCATTCTGTCCGTGGTTTCAAATTAGTTGACGATGTCCAGTAAATGTGTTATACTTAAAAAGTGGACGATGTCAACTAATTAAAGAGAGTGCCGCCATGAACAGGATTGACAGGACAATTGAAGAAATAAGAACGTTCAATCGGTTCTATACGGCGAGCATGGGATTTTTGAATTCCGATTATCTCGACACGCGCTATTCAATGGCGGAAACAAGAATCCTGTTCGAGATGAATATGCATGGAACGTGCATTCAAAGCGACATCGTGAAGGCGCTTCATATCGACAAAAGCTATCTCAGCCGCATTGTCCAGCGTTTCTGCAAAAAGGGACTGGCAAAGAAAATACAGTCGGACGATGACAGGCGGGCGACGCATATCGCGCTTACCAAAAAAGGAAGGGCGGAGGCGGAGTGGCCGGTTGCATTGACGAATCGTCAGCTGAGGCCCATGATAAAAAGTCTGAATTCCGATGAATGCAAGAAGCTGCGCGACGCGATGGACACGATGCGTTCAATTTTAGGAAGGGGGGGGGACGGCATGAAGGTGATTCCGTTTGAAGAAAAATACAGGCAGGATTTTATTCGGTTCAATACGGACTGGATTGTTTCCACCTTTGGATTTTTGGAAGCGCACGACAAGGAGACATTTGAAAAAATCGACGAGGCGATGAAGGCCGGGGCGATGATATTTTTCGCTGTCGAAAATGACGTCGCGCTGGCGACCTGCATGGCAATGCCGGCGGAAGGCGCGACGTGGGAAATCTGCAAGCTCGGCTCAAACAAAACCGTTCCCCATAAGGGCGCGGGCAGCGCGGTGTTCGAGGCGGCAATGAATTGGGCGCTTGAGCATGGCGCGGAACGGCTTTTCATCCTTTCAAACAGCGCGTTGAAGCCTGCGATTCATATTTATAGAAAGTACGGCTTCACGGAAATTCCGCTGGATGATTATGGATACGAAAGAGGCGACATCGCCTTTGAGTACAAAAAAACTGAATCAGCCGCAGGCGGGAAAATTACGTGAACAAAAAAACGGAAGAGTCAAGAACCGCGTACAATAACATCGCATCCGAATATGATTCGTCAAGGG
>CAMWPF010000230.1 GCA_947176045.1 uncultured Treponema sp.
ACGTTGTACCGTCTGGCGCGCCGCACGGGAAGCAGCTTCCTGAACGCGCAGGCGATGATCCAATTCCAAGAGTCGATGCGCGCGTGGGATTCCATGACGCGGAACCAGGAGACGTTGGTCCGGCTTGGCGGAAGCAATCTTGCGGAACAGAACATGAAATATGTAAGCCATCCGACGCCTGAATATGAGCCGTCGATCTATACGGACATAGCGCGGACGCTTGAAACGGAAAAAGGGCTGTCCCAATGACTTCCCAATACGGTATTCTTCAAAAACAGTACCGTAACAGCCTCATCAAGGAAATTGTCCGCAAATCCATCCATTTGTGCAGCGCGTTTGTGCCGACATTCCTCGGAATTGCGTATTATCCGGCCATCGGCGCGCTGTGCGCGCTGGGGGCGCTGTACTGCGTCTCCGAAGTTTTGCGCTTGCGGGGCATTTCGCTGCCGGGAATCGCGCGGATTACGGAAGTTGCCGCGCGGAAGCGCGATGAGAACCGTTTTGTGCGCGGGCCGGTTACGCTTGTTTTAGGAATTCTCTGCGCGGCAGTTTTTCTGCCGCCGCAAGCCGCGCGCATCGGGATTTACGCGCTTGCATTTGGAGACGGACTTGCCAGCTTGTGCGGAAGGCT
The DNA here is from genome assembly GCA_947176045.1 of uncultured Treponema sp. GTDB lineage: Bacteria > Spirochaetota > Spirochaetia > Treponematales > Treponemataceae > Treponema_D. Next base: position 632 of record CAMWPF010000230.1, read on the forward strand.
TTTCGGGCGCGTCCATATTCCGTTTACGAACGGCAAGACGGCGGCAGGAAGCCTCGCCTGCTTTTTTGCCGTCTTCCTCTCTTCATTCTGCGTCTGCCGGAACACGCAGGCGTCGCTCGCGCTTGCCGCCGCCGCGATGCTCGTGGAAATCATTCCGATGACGGATTTCGACAATATCGTCATTCCCATTGCGGTCGGGAGCCTTGCGCGCCTGCTTTTGGGCTAGCTCCGTTTCCGAATCAGAATGCATCGTCCAAAAAGTACATCCGGTGCAGGTTCTTCAAGTAAATGAAGGTGCCGCTGATGATGGCTGCGGTTCCAGCGACAAATTCGGCAGGGCAGTACGTATCGCAGAGGATCATATAGCCTGCCGCAAGCAGGAGGAAGCCGTAGGGATATTTGCTGCCGACGTTCGACTGGATTGCAAGGAGGATCTGCGAAATCGCGGTAACGACGATGATGATGTACCGCATCGTCGTGAAGAGGGCGCTGCCGCCCCAGCCGAATCGGCAGACGGGAAGCATGGCGGCGGTGTTCAAGGGGATGATTTTTGCGATGACGATGGAAACGATGAGCAGGATGACCAGATTCTGCTCAATATCCTGGCGGTGCTTGTCGTCGTTGTAGACGACGGCGAACAGGAGGCTCAGCGGCGCGATGGTTCTGCCGAACAGTACGATGCGGCTGCATAGGGAGGCGACGAGGGAGCTGGAATGCCATAAATTCATGAGCGGAACGCACAGCCGTGCGCTTTCCGCAAGACAGCCGATGAGGTAGACTGCGAAATAGATGATCTTCGTGGACTGCGTCTTTTCAAATTCGACGTTGATATACAGGAAGTTGATGAACGCGTAAATCAGCAGGATGAAGATGGCCATGATGACCGTCATAAAATGAAAGCGGAACGGCATGGCGCGCTGAAGCAGCTGCGCGGGAATTGCGTCCGGTTCGGTGAATTTTCCGGTCAGATGCTGGGTTGTGGAAATGATTCCCAAGCCGAGGATCAGCGTCATGGAAATAAACATGAGGAAGAAGAGAATTCTGTTTCTTGTCCTGATTGTCATCGGCAAAATCATACATTCAAAGCAAACAAAAGTAAATATTCGTAAAGAGTTTTTATGGAAGTCCGAAAATCTATAGGAGGATATGTTTCAAACGCATCGTGGTGATGTTCTTGCACGTGAAACAGGGGGAACTATGAAAAAACAGATTGCCTGCGGTCTTTTTGCTTTGGCCGCGGTTTTTTGGGCGTACGCAGGGGATTCTGCCGTTCTCGTTGACAATGGCTTTTCGGCGGACGGAAATTATTATATATTCGGCCAGTATGGAAAGACGGACAAGACATTCCAGGGCTGGGCGGAATTGTTCACCGTCGATGTCGCGGCGAACGCCTTTGTGGACGGCGGCGTGTTTCAAGTGAAGCCGTCGGCTGCTACTGCGGACAAGTCGGGCAAGGAAGTGTACGAGGCGCTTGCGGGGCGCAGCTATTATTTTACGAAGAAATACAACTGTTCGCCAGCCGCGCCTGATCAGATTTTATACATCCGGGACGAGGAGCGGAAGTCTGGCACGGACGAGATTGAGTTTCAGGACTTCATCCGTGCGGTCAGCGACGACCGGGCGTTCTACCGTGTGCAGCTGGTGCCGCAGATTTCTGGCAGCGGACAGAATGTCGCGTCGTCGTTCTTCATCATGCTGGAAAAGCATGATGAGAATGGTACGGTGCTTGCCCGGCAGCGGATCGGTTCGCCGTCTGTTGTGCGCAGGGGCGTCAAAGGATATAAAATCGAGCGGATTGTCTGCGACAAGACAGGAAGCCGCCTTGTCTTTGTGATTGAAAAGACGACGGAGGACAAGACGGGAATCAACATCCGCTACATGGTGGAGGCTGCCGTCCTTGACGATGCGTTTTTCAGGAACGCCGCGCCTGCAACTGGCAGGACGTCTGAAATGGCCGCGGCTTCCGACGCGAAATAACGGCGGCGCGCGTCCGCTGGACAGGGCAGGCTTTTGAAAGCCTGCCCTTATTTTTTCCGCTACAATGCGCCCGGCGTCTCCTTGTTGGTTGCCGTTACGCTCCATGCTTCTGCATGCGCCTTTCCTGCCGCTTTGACAAGCGATTTTGAGGCCGTCATGCCGTCGGCGCGCGCCGCGGACGATACGGAGGCGTCCGGCCCCCACAGCCCTGCGTCTACGGCTGATTCTGCCGCCGCCTGCATTGCGGCGTTCTTCCATTCTGTATCGGCCTCGCACGCATAAAGGACGGAATCAAGCAGGCGGCCGTCGTTGTTCCGCAGGAGGATGACGTCCATTTTGTCGCCGAGCCGTGCGTCCTCATTTTCCGACCACAGGTCCCGAACCGCGTCGTTGGAATACTTCGCCGTGGCAAGCGCGAGGTTGTCTCCGACTTCATTGACGCAGCCGTCGCCCTTTGTGCGCAGATGCACGACGACGACCTCATCTTTCTTGACTTCTACCGCCGGAAGCGAATACAGCTTGCTTTCCCCGTCGTATGCGCTGAACAGTTCGAGGCCGGAAAGGTTTCCGTCCGCCATGATGTGCAGTTCGATGAATTCATTCTTGTAGACGTCCTGTCCGGCGGACGTTCCTTTTGCATACATGGAATGAATTTCTGTGATTTCGATTTCCGGGAGCGACTCGTTGAAGCCGAGGAACTGCTGGCTGAACGTCAGGGAATTGCCTGCCGCGTCGAATACGGTTCCTGAAATGACGTACTGCGCGCCCGTCTCCAATTTTCCGCACAATGAAACGTCCACAAAGCAGATTCCGTCGCCCGCCTCCGGCTGGCTGTAGCCGATGTCCGCGATTTCGATTTCCGGCGATATGCTCGGATCGGAGACGGTAACGCTTCTGGAA
>CAMWPF010000231.1 GCA_947176045.1 uncultured Treponema sp.
GCTGTACAATGTGCTGGGCAGCGTGTCGTGGGAATACATCTGCGAGAACGAGACGCCTTCCATCAACGATTTGATTGTAACGACGATGGGCGGCGCGGCCGTCGGGGAGATGCTCCACCGCCTGTACCTCGAGGCGCGGGATGCGGCATTTCCGCTCAGCTTCATTTTGAGCCCGATGGACGCGCTCATGGGCCTGATTACCGGGAAGCGCCCGGCGCAATCTGACGGAGACGGCGTGGAGTCCTTTTCGACTGTTGTCGGCATGGGGCCGCTGTGGTCGTCGGCGTCGTTTTCGGACTCCCGTTCCAGACGTTCCGGCTTCTATCCGGTGAATTTTTACGGCGGGATCAGCGTCGTGTATGGAAATCCGTACCGCGCGCCGCACTGGAAGCCGTATGCGAGCTTTGAGCTTGGCATCATGGGGGGGGGGTACCAAGGGATTCTATGACGTTGCCGTTTTTTCCGAAGGCCTATTGTCGCGGTTCGGGACTGTCTACGGAAACTATTCGACGATGATGTTCGGCGCGGCGATGGACTTCGATGTGCGCATGAGCAATTTGTTTTCGTATGCGGACTACGGGCTTGGCGTCGTCTGCAAGCAGCAGGCGGAATTTCCGCGCCGGATTTCCATGGATTGGAGCGCGGGCGCAAGCTGGATGTTTCTGGGTGCGGGCGACTTTTACGAGCTGTACCAGGGAATCATCACGCATCCCGACGACGGCGTGGAGCGCCGCCTGTATGATTTTTCGACGGGCGTGATGGCGAAGTGCCGCTTCAAAATCAGCCAGCCTGCTGTCGGAACGTTCGGCGCGAGCTTCCTGTGCGCCGCGGCGTTTACAATCGGCGCGGCCGTTCCTCCGAAAGGCTCGTCGGGAAGCCAGTTCATCGGAATGCTGTCCGCTTCCTATGAGCATGATATTTTGAAGAACTATTCCCTCGGCGTGGCGGCGGACTGGTACTTCAAGAAGGGATTCTACGACGACGCGGCGGACGTATTCCAGAACGTTCCTCAGGTGAGCCTGTTCGGGCGGTACTGCATCAAATGACGGAGCGGGCGCGCCTGCTCTGGACTTCCGCCATGCGTTTCTTTATAGTTAGTGCATGATTGCGAAAAAATCTGCAGTTTTGTACAAGAAGCAGCCTGCTGTCGTGCAGGAAATAGAAGGGGACAAGTTCCTCATCCAGTTTCGTACTGCGCCCGCGTCGGCGTCGGGGAAGCCCGCGCAGTACGCGGTGCAGAAGGTTCGGGAGAAGGATATTGCGGCGCTTTCCGACGCGCCTGTCTCCAGCCTGGACGCGCTGTTCGCGGCGTCCGCGGACGGGCTTGCGGAATCTGTCGCGGAGGCGCACGAGCTGCTGCTGTCCGACGAGGAGGCTTCCCGTGTGCCGGTTTCATTTGCGGAGCTTTCGGAACTGGTGCGCGGCGGCGCCGCGCCGGAGGACTGCTGGCTGTTGTTCAAGGCGTTTTCCGAGTCGTTGGAATTTGCGCTGGACGAGGCGGCGCTCAAAAACGGCGCGGTTCAGTTCCTTCCGCACACTATGGAAGAAATCGGCGCGCTGAAGAAGAAGCTGTATGAAAAAGAGCACGAGGCGGAAATCCATGCGGAATTCATGGAGCGGCTCAAGGGCAGGAAGCTCGCGCTGCCCGATGACGCCAAGTTCATGGCGGAGGTGGAGGGCGTCGCTTTCGGGCGCATTGAAAAGTCGCGGATTATGGCGGAGCTGAAGACGGCCGCCACGCCGGAAAACGCCCACCGCCTGCTTTTGGACTGCGGCATTTGGGAGCAGACGCGCAATCCGTATCCGGCGCGGTTCGGGCTTTCCATGGCGAGCGCGAGCGAAGGGCTTGGCGCGCCGCCGGAAGAGGAGCGGCTTGTGCTTGAGCAGACGGCGTACGCCATAGACAACGCGTGGTCGGCGGATCCTGACGATGCGGTCGGCTGGGACGGCACGTACCTGTGGGTGCATATTGCGGATCCCGCGTCGTTCGTGCTGCCGGACAGTTCGATCGACAAGGCGGCGCGGGCGCGCGGCGCGACGCTGTACATTCCCGAAGGCGCCGCCCGGATGCTTGCGGAAACGTCGCTGGCTGATTACGCGCTGGGGCTTGCTGAGCCGAGCCGCGCGCTGTCGTTCCGGCTGCTTTTGAATGAGGACTGCACGGTCTCTGAATGCCGGATCTTCAAGACAGTGGTCAACGTGAAGCGGCTTACGTACGAGCAGGCGGACGGAATGAAGGAGTCCGCGGAGCTTGCGCCGCTGTTCGGCATCGCCGCGGGGAACGCGGCGCGGCGCAAGAAGTCGGGCGCGACGCAGATCGACCTGCCGGAAGTGCATATTCACGTTGATCCGGAGACGAAGAAGGTTGATGTGTCGCCGCTGCGCCGCTTTGAGGCGGACGCGATGGTATGCGAGATGATGCTGCTTGCCGGTGAGGGCGCCGCGCATTTCGCGTTCCAGAACGGCATTCCGTTTCCGTACGTCAGCCAGGAAGCGCCTGAAATTCCTGCCGGAATCGCGGAAGGGCTTGCCGGACAGTTCCGGCTGCTGAGGGGGATGCGCCGCCGGAGCGTCGGCATCGCGCCGGCGATGCATTTCGGGCTGGGGATTGCGATGTACAGCCAGGTGACAAGCCCGCTGCGGCGGTACGGGGATCTGGTGGCGCACGAGCAGCTGCGCGCGTATCTGGACGGCCGTCCGCTCATCGACAAGAACGCGATGCTGGAGCGGATCAGCGCGGGCGACGCGGCGTCCGTCGCGGCGCGGAAGGCGTCCCGGCTCAGCGACACGCACTGGAAGCTCATCTATCTGCTGCAGAATCCCGGCTGGACGGGCGAGGCGGTCTGCGTCGAGCGTCGCGGCGCGGAGTCCGTCCTCATGATTCCGTCGCTTGCCATGCAGACGTCGCTCAAGGACGGGATTCCGATGGAGCTGAACGAATCGGCCGTCGTCCGCGCGGCGGACATCGACATTCCGACGCAGGCGGTGAATTTCGTCCGCGTCTGAACCGCCGCTGCGGCCGGGCTGCCCGCCTTTTTTTGTTGTAACGCGCCTTGAAATTCGCTATACTTTTTCGTTATGAAGGCAATTGAACTTGAAAAGGCGTACAATCCGAAAGATTTTGAAGACAGGATATACAGCGAATGGGAGAAGCGCGGCTGCTTCAAGCCTGCCTCCGACACGGAGTCCCCGGTTCATGAGGAATATGAGCGGAAGGCTGCCGGACTGACGGCGGAGCAGCTGGCGGCGGCGACATATTCGGTTGTCATTCCTCCGCCGAACGTAACCGGCGTCCTGCACGTCGGCCACGGCCTGAACAATACATTGCAGGACATCGTCGTCCGATACCACCGCATGAAGGGCGACAACACGCTGTGGGTGACGGGAACCGACCATGCGGGCATCGCGACGCAGAACGTCGTCGAGCGGGCGCTCAAAAAAGAGGGCAAGAGCCGCAGCGACGTCGGCCGCGAGCGGTTTTTGGAGCGCACGTGGG
>CAMWPF010000232.1 GCA_947176045.1 uncultured Treponema sp.
GCCCAGAAGAATGCGGTCGCCCTTCTCGATGAGGCTGTAGTCGTAGACCGCCTTGTCAATCAGCGAAAACAGGTGGGGCTGCGGCATGATGTCAGCCGCCGGTCCGCCGCGCGGCCGCCAGCGCGGACGCTCCGGCGGCGAGCGAGGTTATGGCGGCAAAATCGCCGCGGGCAATGGCGGACTTCGGCGAAACCCAGCTGCCGCTGACCGCCGCAACATTCCCGCACGCAAGGTATGCCGCCGCATTGGACGCGCCGATTCCGCCGCTTGCGACAAAGCGCACCTGCGGATACGGGCCGGACAGCGCCGAAAGCATCGCCGTTCCGCCGCAGGCTTCGGCGGGAAAGAATTTCAGCGTCGTCAGTCCGAATTCCAGCGCCTGCTCAATCTCTCCGGGCGTGCAGACGCCGGGAATCATAGGCAGTCCGCGCGAAACGCAATGCTCCACCGTCTTCGGATTGAATCCGGCGGAAAGAATGAACTGCGCGCCGGAAGCCGCCGCGCGGTCGGCAATCGCCGGATTGATGACTGTCGCCGCCCCCACAAGCATCTGCGGACACCGCTCCCGCACGGCGGCGATAGCTCGTTCAGATTCATCGAAAAAACGGACGTCGCGGAACGCAATTTCCATGGCGCGGACGCCTCCGCCGAGCAGCGCCTCCGCAACGGAAACCGCCTCCGCCGCCTGGCGCACTTCTGCAACGGCGAGGACGCCCGCCGCCGAAAGCAGCGATTCGACGCTTTCATTCGATTCGTTCAAGGCCGCGCGCATCACCGCTGGATCCTCCCGTTCGCGTTTCCCGCCATGAGCGCCAGAATTTCTTCCTTTGTGGAAAGGTTGAAGTCGCCGGGAATCGAATGCTTGAGGCAGGAGGCCGCCGCCGCGAAGTCCAGCGCCTTCTGCTCGTCGCCGCCGAATTCCGACAGTCCGAAAATCAGGCCGGCGGCAAACGAATCGCCCGCCCCGACTCGCTCGACGATGTTCTCGATGCTGTATGAGGCGGACTCAAAAAATCCCGTCCGCCCGGACAGCACGGCCGACCAGCCGTTCCTGTCCGCGGACTGGCTGCGCCGCAACGTCACGGCGACCGTCCGAACATTTGGAAACTGCCGCCGCACCTCCTCGCACAAATGACGGCAGCCGTCCGCCGTCATGCCGAGTCCGCCAGGCGCGATGCCGAGGCAGTTCTGTATGTCCTCCTCGTTCGCAACAATCACGTCCGCAAGCGCCGCAAGCGCGCGCATCGTCTCAACTGCGGACGCTCCGTACTTCCATAATTTTTTTCGGTAGTTCAAGTCGAGTGAAACCGAAGCCCCCTGCCTCCTCGCCTCCTTCATCGCGCAGAGCGCACAGCCGGCGGCGTTCTGCGAAACGGCCGGCGTGACGCCGGAAACATGGAACCATGACGCGCCGGAAAAGGCCGACGCCCAGCCGTATTCATCCGCGGCGGTTTCCGCAAAGCAGCTGCCGCTCCGGTCGTAGATGACCGTCGACGGACGCTGGCAGGCGCCGTCTTCCAAAAAATAAATGCCGAGCCGGCCGGGCTTCAAAACCGGCTGGACGCGCACGCCGTACCGGGCAAGCGACGCGGCGGCAGCCCTTCCGACCGCATGATCCGGCAGCGCCGTTACAAAGCAAGCCTCCCTTCCCAAAACCGCAAGGGAAACGGCGACATTCGCCTCGCTTCCGCCAAACACAGCCTCCAGCGCGGGGCTTTGCAGCAGCCGCTCCTTTCCCGGAGACTTCAGGAGCAGCAACAGCTCGCCGAACAGAACAATTTTTTCCAAACGGAAAAGAATAACGGCGCACAAGGATGTTGTCAATCAATGAGCCGACGCCCGCCGGCGCGCGAACTGCAAAAACCATATCGACGAGGCGGCGCATATCCATTATACTGCACCTATGGCAAAGATTCAGATGAAAAACAAGATCGCCGAACTTGACGGCGACGAAATGACACGCGTCTTGTGGCAGGTGATCAAGGAAGAGCTTTTGGAGCCGTACATCGACTTGCAGACGGAGTATTATGACTTGGGCTTGAAGAACCGGGACGATTCGGACGACAAGGTTACGTATGAAGCGGCGGCGGCGATCAAGCGGCTGGGCGTCGGCGTCAAGTGCGCCACCATCACCTCGAACGCCGCACGCGTCGAAGAATACAGCCTCAAGCGGCTCACCCCCAGCCCCAACGGAATCATCCGCGCGGAACTGGACGGCACGGTCTTCCGCACTCCGATCTTCGTCAAGAACGTGCAGGGCACCGTCTCATGCTGGAAGAAGCCGATCATCCTCGGCCGCCACGCCTACGGAGACGTCTACAAGAACTGCGAAATCAAGACGCCCGGTCCGGGAAAGGCTGAGCTTGTCTTCACGGGAGCCGACGGCACGGAAATCCGCAAGACCATCATGGACATGAAGGGGGCGGGCATCCTGCAAGGCATCCACAATCTGGACGCGTCCATCGAAAATTTCGCGCGCTGCTGCTTCACTTACGCGCTCGATCAGAATGTTCCCGTCTGGTTCGGCGCGAAAGACACCATCAGCAAGACGTATGACGGCACATTCAAGTCGTTGTTCCAGAAGATCTTCGACGAGGAATACAAGTCCAAATTCGCCGCCGCCGGAATCGAATACTTCTACACGCTCATCGACGACGCCGTCGCCCGCGTCATGAAGAGCGAAGGCGGAATTCTCTGGGCGTGCAAAAACTACGACGGAGACGTGATGAGCGACATGGTCGCCTCCGCCTGCGGAAGCCTCGCCATGATGACGAGCGTCCTCGTCAGCCCGGACGGAACATACGAATACGAGGCGAGCCACGGAACCGTGCAGAAGCACTACTACCGCTACCAGAAGGGGGAACGGACGTCAACCAACCCGGTCGCGCTCATCTTCGCATGGACGGGCGCGCTCGCAAAGCGCGGCGAGCTTGACGGCACGCCGGAACTTTCGGAGTTCGCAAGGCGACTGGAACGGGCGACGCTCGGCGCCATCGAGGACGGCTATATGACCGGCGACATTGCGCGCATCGCGCATCCCGCAGCGAAAAACGTCCTCGACAGCTGGGAGTTCATCGCAGCAATCAGGGAACGGCTTTAGCGCTGCGGTTCCAAGAATGCAGGCTGAAGGCCGCCCCATGGCAGGCGCCGTGCGGGCGGCCTTCCTGCGTTCCTTGCAGGAGATGCATCATGAAGAAAATCATCGCAATCGCCGCCGCGCTCGGCGCGGCGGCTGTGCAGCTTCCGGCTGAAAAGGCTAACTACTTTGATTTTGTCATTTCAGCGCCGATTCAGTCTGTTTCAGAAAGCGTGGATTCAGGAACGCTTGCGACAGACGTCATATCAGTTGCCGTCGGAATCAGTTCCAGACGGATGTTTTCGACATTCGCAGGGCTGTACGCGGCCGTCAACATAGCCTTTCCGCAAAAATTGGACTTCAAGATTGAAGGGGACGGCAGTTCATACAGCAGGGTGCGGGGCGATTATTCCAACC
>CAMWPF010000233.1 GCA_947176045.1 uncultured Treponema sp.
GAAGAAGCCCGGGAGCGGGCGCAGGCGCTCTTCAAAAGCGGCATGAACTGCGCCCAGGCGGTCGTCTGCACGTTCAGCGAGGAGCTTGGACTTGACGGGCGGACAGCGGCGCGGCTTTCGCAGCCGTTCGGCGGCGGCATGGGGCGGATGCGCGAAGTCTGCGGCAGCGTCAGCGGAATGCTGATGGCGGCAGGACTGGCGGCCGGTTCTGACGATACGTCGGACAACGCGGCGAAGAACGGCTGCTATGCGGCGGCGCAGGAGCTTGCCGGGCAGTTCCGTGAGCAGAACGGCTCGATTGTCTGCCGGGAGCTGCTGGGGCTTGCGCCGATGGGGCAGACGGTGCGTGCGGCGGAAGGGCGCACGGCGGTCTGCCATGTCGTCCAAAATCCTGAAAGCGAGGCGCGCACCGCCGATTATTACAAGAAGCGGCCGTGCGCGCTGCTGGTCGGCGACTCCGCCGAAATATTCTGCCTGTGGCTGAACGCCCGGAACGGTTCGGCGGAATCATAGCCTGTCGGCGCCGATTTGCCTTGCCGCTTTGCCGCGGATTGAGTATGTTGAATGCAGCAGGAGGTTTGCTGGTTATGGAAGAATACAAATGTTCGGTATGCGGATATATCTACAATCCCGACATCGGCGACCCGGACGGCGGCATCGCGCCGGGAACGAAGTGGGAGGACATTCCCGACGACTGGGTCTGCCCGATTTGCGGCGTGACGAAGGACAGCTTTGAAAAGCAGTAACGTTCGTTCCTTTTAAAGCCGGATGGGAGACAGGCGGCGCGGCGGCGTGCATGGGCGTTTTTGTTCATGCGCACCGCCGCGCCGTTTTTTCAGCTGGGATAGTTTGCTTTGGGATGCCATGCGGCGCAGTCCGTTCCGTCAGTCAAAATACCGGGCGGCGAACGAGTCGACGGCGTTCCAATATGCTTCCGGCGCTGTGTAGACGGAGCGGCCGTGCTCCGCACCTTCGACGGCGTGTTTCTCCTTTGGCGCGGCAGCCGCGCCGTACAGTTCGCCGAGCATGAAGAATGGAACGTATGTGTCCGCCGTTCCGTGGATGAACAGCGTCGGCACGGAGGAGCGCGCGACAGCGTACAAAGGCGAAACCTCTCCGAAGAAGAAGCCGAATTTCTGCCTGCACAGCAGCGACGCGGCGTTCAGGATTGGGAAGGCCGGCAGATGGAATTCTTCCGCCATGCGGAAGGCGAATTCCCGGTAGAGCGTGTCGTATCCGCAGTCCTCGATGGCGCAGCGCACGTTTGCGGGAAGGGCGAGCCCTGTTGCCAGCATGACGGTCGCGGCTCCCATGGAGACGCCGTGCAGGAGGATTTCCGCGTCCGTGTCCTTGCGGGAAAGGTGGACGATCCATGAGGCGGCGTCGTATTTTGACAGCGCGCCCATGTCGATGCACCTGCCGCCGCTCCAGCCGTGGCCGCGCTGTCCGGGAACCAGCACATGAAATCCCTGCTCATAAAAATGCCTTGCGTATATGGCGACGGAGCGCGGCGCGGAGCGGTAGCCGTGCATGACGACCGCATATTTGCGGGAGCCGCGCCGCTTGTTTTCCACAAAGTATGCGTTGAGCCGCACGCCGTCGCTGCTGGTGATGGACTCCACTGCCGCCGCCGATTTCAGCCAGCGGTACGCTTCGTCTGACAGCGCCTGGGCGTCCTGCCCTTCAGATGCTTCCGCCGCTTCTTCCGTCCCGCCGTCTTCTCCGGACGGCGCTTCTGCCGGAACATACAGCGGAGAATCTTCGGCCGCTTCCGGCGGAACGGGGGAAAGGGCGTACGAGAGGAGCTTGTCCGCGCAGTAGAACGTGACGGCGGCGGCGACGGAAACGAGGATTGCGGCGAAAATAGGGATAAGGAGCTTCTTTTTCATCTGCTGTTCATTCATTTTACAGGATTTTTTGCAGAATGCAAATTGCTTCGCTTGTTTTTCTCAATGCTGTCTGAAAAAAAGGCGGGAAGCCGTCGCAGGGCGCTTCTTCCGGATAGTTATTGTTGACACAATATTATATTTTATATATTATTGCATCAATCCTTATATTGCAGGGTGGTTCATGGCATTTTCAATGGGAGCTTCGCTTTTGGACGCCGTCGTTCTGTCGGTTGTGGCGAAAGAGGGCGCTTCAGGAACATACGGCTACAAAATTACACAGGAAGTGCGCGGAGTGCTTGCGGTTTCTGAAAGCACGCTGTACCCTGTCTTGCGGCGCCTGCAAAAGGAATCCTTTTTGGAGACGTATGACAAGGCGTTCCAAGGGCGCAACCGGCGCTACTATAAAATAACTTCAGGCGGAATGATTCTCTTGGATTCGTACCGCCGCGAATGGATGGAATGCCGGAAGAATCTGGACTGGATTCTGCTGGGAATTGAACGGACAAAGGACGGGCTATGACAAGAACTGAGCTGACCAGGGCGGAATATTTGGAGCGGCTGCAATCGTGCATCAGCGCGCTTCCAGAAGCGGAGCGCGCCGAAGCGCTTGCGTACTATGCGGATTTTTTTGAGGATGCCGGAGACGATGCGCGCGTCATGGAAGAGCTTGGCGCGCCCGAGGAGCTGGCAAAGTCAATTCTGGAAAAAATGGCGTGCGTTCCTGCCGAAGCCGCTTCTCCTGCGGAAGGGGCGGAGGAGAAGCGCGGCGGCGGGCGCTGCTGCTTTTCGTTTCCTGCGGATTCCGTGCGGAACGTGCGGCTTTCCTTCTGCGCCGCTGAGGCGCGCATCGTTCCTGCCGGCTGCTGGACGGTCGAGACGCGGGGAATCCTGCGCTCCGACTTCGTATGCCGTCTTGACGAGGACGGCACGCTCACGGTCGCCACCCGCTCTGGCTTTTCCGTGGACGCGCTGTGCAGCCACGAGCGGCGGTCGGCGCTGCATCCGCGGATTTTGATCGGCATTCCTCGTGCGCCGGGACTTGCATCGCTGAGCCTCCGTGTCGGCGCGGGCAGCGTCCGTGCCGACGCCCTTGCGGTTTCCTGCGAGTCGGTGGAGCTGTCCGTGGGAGCGGGAAGCCTTTCGTTCGGAGCGGCTTCCTGCCGACGTGCGCGGTTCCAGTGCGGCATGGGGAGGCTGTCGTTTTCAGGGAGCGTTGACGGCGAGGCTGCGGTTGACTGCGGCATGGGCGCCGTCCGGCTTTTGCTGGACGGCGATGTGTCCGAGTATTCCTGCGACGTGCGGGTCGGACTTGGGGACGTCCGGATTGGAAAGGACAGGAAGTCCGGCGTCGGAAATGAATGCGCCCCGGTGAAAAAGCGCCGCCATTTTTCTGTGCATTGCGGAATGGGAAGCGTTTCCATTCATGGAGCTGACGGCGCTCGCGGCGGAAGCGCTGGTTCGTCCGAAACTGTGTGAGGTTTGCTATGAGGAGACTGGTAAGATCGAAAAACAGGGTGCTGTTCGGCGTGTGCGGCGGCATCGCGGAGTACTTCGACATCGACCCCACCCTGGTGCG
>CAMWPF010000234.1 GCA_947176045.1 uncultured Treponema sp.
CAGGAAATGCAGCCCCGCCTCTTCTTCCCGAATATCCAGAATGTCTGCGAGGCGCCCGCCGTGCAGCGATTGGATCAAATTGTTCCGCAGCGTCCGGTAGTAATTCTTCATGCGGATGATGTGCGCGGCAAAAAATCCTTTTTTGATGAATTCCGCGAGCGTGCGCTGCTCAAATGCGGAGACCGGGTTCGCGAACGCGCCCATCCGCGCCGCAAAGAGCGGAACGAGGTTCGGCGGCAGGACCATGTATCCGATGCGGAATGATGGCGAAAGCGTCTTGGAAAACGTGTTCACGTAGATGACGCGCCCGCCGGCGTCCGCGCCCTGCATGGTTTGGAGCGGCTTGCCGTTGAACCGGAATTCGCTGTCGTAGTCGTCTTCAATGATGCGGCGTGCGGAATCTGCCGCCGCCCAGCCGAGCAGCTCCATGCGCCGGCGGACGGGCATCACGATTCCTGTTGGAAAGTGGTGGGACGGCGAGACGTGGACAATCTGCGCGCCTGACTGTTCGAGCGCGTCAGGGCGGATGCCGTGGGCGTCCATTCCTATTGGAATGCACCGGCCTCCGTTGAGCCTGAGCACTTCCGCCACTTTGCGGTAGCCGGGATTTTCCACGGCATAGGCGCGTTCCCTGCCGAGCAGCTGGACGATTGCCGCGTACAGCGATTCCGTTCCCGCGCCGATGACGATTTGGTCGGGCTGCACGTTCATGTTTCGGAACTGGCGCAGATAGTCGGCGACGGCGCTCCGCAGCTCCGGGATTCCGGCGGCGGGGGAGCTTTTGAGCAGCGCCTCGTCCGCCGTCCGCAGGACTTTCCGCATGACGTGCGCCCATAGTGAGAACGGAAATTTTTCGCAGCTCGTTGCGTTGCTTCCGAAATCGGCAAACCATTCCGGCGGTTCGGCGGGCGCGTCCGGCGCTTCCGCGCGCGTGCGGAAGCGATCCTCGTCATGCGGCGGCGTTCCGGCGGGCGGCGCTTCCGGCGGCTTCAACGGGACTGCCGACGAAATGTCGGTCACAAAGAATCCTTTTTTTTCGATGGAATACAGGTAGCCTTCGGAAATGAGCTGCCCGTAGGCGTTTTGGACTGTCGTAACGCTTACGCCGAGGTGTCCGGCGAGGCTCCGCTTGGACGGCAGCTTTTCGTCGGCGCGGAGCGTTCCGTCCAAAATCTGCTGCCGGATGGAACCGTACAGGAAGTCGCACAATCCGGCGGCGCCGCGCTTTTCAAAATCACACGTAATCATAGCATTCTGCTTTCAGTATAGCCGCTTTCGCCGCCAACTTCCATCCGCCGCGGACGCTGTTTTACAGCGCGCGCCGTCAATTGAAAAAATCTTGGTTTCTCTGTATGCTTTCTATTATTTAATTGACACGGGGAATTCAAAATGGCGCAGACGCAGATTGTTTTGGAACTGAATGGACGCACAATTACGCTGGTCGGAACGGCTCATATTTCGGAGGAGAGCATCACGGAAGTTTCCGAAGCGATCCGCGGGCAGAAGCCGGACTGCGTTGCGATTGAGCTGGACGAAAAACGGTGCAGTTCGATCAAGCATCCAGATTCGTGGAAGGATTTGGACATCATAAAGGTGCTCCGGCGCAAGGAAGGATTCCTCCTGCTGGCGAACCTGGTGCTGGCGGCGCTGCAAAAGCGGATGGGGCAGAATGTCGGCGTGAAGCCCGGCGACGAGATGATTGCCGCGATGCGGACGGCGGAGGAGCTTTGCATTCCGTCCGTTATGGTCGACCGTCCGATTCAGATTACGCTGCGGCGCGCATGGTCGAAAAGCTCTCTGTGGGGAAAATGCAAGCTGCTTTCCGCGATGCTCGCCAACGCATTTTCATCGGAACGCGTTTCCGCGGAAGAAGTCGAAGCGTTGAAGTCCCAGTCGGAAATGGATTCGCTTATGGCGGGACTTTCCGAATTCATGCCGGCGGTCAAGGAAGTCTTGATTGACGAGCGGGACATGTACCTTGCAAGCCATATTTGGGAGGCGGACGGCGGCGCTGTGGTCGCGGTGCTCGGCGCGGGGCATCTTCCCGGCGTGCGTGCGCATCTTGAAAGAATCGCCCGCGGCGAGGAATCGACGGACACCGCGGATATTTCCTGCGTTCCAGAGAAAAAAATCGGCGCCCGGATTGCCGGGTGGACGATTCCCGCCCTGATTGTCCTGCTGATTCTTGCCGGGTTTTATTTTGGCGGAAGGAATATCGGCACAAAGATGGCGCTCAGCTGGGTTCTGTGGAACGGCGCGCTTGCGGCGCTGGGCGCGCTTGTCGCCGCGGCGCATCCGCTCGCAATCCTTGTGTCGTTCGTCGGCGCGCCGCTGACGTCGCTCTGTCCGTTCATCGGCGTTGGCATCGTGGCGGGCATCGTGCAGGCGCTTTTGTGCAAGCCGAAGGTGCGCGATATGGAGTCGCTGATGGCGGACGCGGGTTCGGTCAAAGGATTCTATCGGAACCGGATCCTCCGCGTGCTGCTCGTTTTCGTGCTTTCCTCGTTGGGAAGCTCCGCCGGAACGTTCATTGCGGGCGCGGACATCATTTCAAAGATTGCCGGAGTGTTCCAGACGTCCGCCTGACTGCGAAAAATCGTCCTTGACAATTGGCGGCTTGCGCTTTATTATTGAACAATATAATTGACAAAAGGGGAGTAGTTACTTCCGCAGAATCAACAACCGGTTCAGCCTGCTGGGCCTGGTTCTGAGGCTTCAATTTTTTGAAGAAACAAGACCTTTTGCTTGAGAATTGCGCAGCCTTTCTGCGGTTTTCAGGCAAAAGGTCTTTTTTTTCATGATCCGGATTCTTGCGGAGGGAGGACGCGCGCTGGTTCGGCGCGCAACGGAGTTTTTATGGCGGATGTTTTTGCATATTTTGCAAAGGGAATTCTGGCGCTGGGGTGGCAGCAGGTCGTAATGTATGGAATCGGCGGGCTTTTGATTTGGCTTGCGGTTGCGAAGAAGTATGAGCCGATGCTGCTGCTGCCGATTGGATTCGGGGCGATTCTTGTCAATCTGCCGCTGGAAGTCGTGTGGGAGTATGATTCGGTTCCCGGCGCGCTGAAGATTCTGTTCGAGGCGGGGGTTTTGACGGAACTGTTTCCGCTGCTGATTTTTGTGGGCGTCGGCGCGATGATTGACTTCCGGCCGCTCTTGCAGCGTCCCTGGATGCTTGTTTTTGGAATTGTCGCCCACGGCGGAATTGTGATTGCGGCGGCCGCGGCGCATTTCTTGGGATTTTCACTGGAAGAGGCGGCGAGCATTGGAACGATTGGTGCGGCGGACGGTCCGACGGCGATTTTTGTGACCGCGAAATTTGCGCCGGAGATTCTTGGACAGGTTGCGGTCGCTGCGTATTCATATATGTCGGTGGGTGCTCTGCTGTAGGGCGGTGTGATAACTCTGTCTGTTATACAACTCTGGCTCAGGCCCCGCT
>CAMWPF010000235.1 GCA_947176045.1 uncultured Treponema sp.
GTGTACGAGCTTGGCGATGCGTTCGACGTTTCCGGGCTGAAAGTGACGGTTGCATACAGCAATGGCGCCACGGCGACGGTCGGCTTGTCCCCGTCGAACGCGAAGGTCAGCGGCTTTTCATCTTTAGCAGTCGGAACGTATACGGTGGAGTTCACATATAATGGAATTCCCGTAACCGGCTCGCTCCGCGTTGTAGTGAATGCAATAACATCCGGCTACAAGAAGCTTTTGGATGAAGGCGCCGACCTGCTTGCCAAAGGCAGCTTTGACGAGGCTGTCGTCAAAATAAACGCCGCATACGAAAGCAGCAAGAATGATACGACGAAAATGTACTACGCGCTGGCGCAGCTTGCGCTGATAAGCGTTGACGACGGCGTGCAGAATATAATGAGGAACAATTTCGGCGTAACGAACTACCCGGACAAGCTGAACGCGCTCATAAACGGTGAATGGCTCAAGGAATACGAGTATTATGAGGAAGTCAGAGCGTATGATGATCCCGTGCAGTCTGATGACGGGGGCTATGTGCGCTGCAATCTGAAAAGGAGCGATGCTTCTGCCGACGGCGCGGTGCAGATTTTTTGTTACGATTATTACGAGCAGTTTCCCGAATATGATGGCAAATGGATTGGTGGATGGAATGTGCGCGACTATGAGCTTGACGGTTTAATGGCGGACGGCGGTTCTTACACGGCTGACCCAAATGTGAATGGCTCGTATTTGATTTCGTATTGGACGCTTTTTAGTTATTATCAAAATAAATATTGGGATCCTGAAACATATGAACTAACAGCTGAATATTACCAGTGGGAGGAATCCATCAAGCCGTACCGATATGAATTATCACGTGAAAGCAACACATACATAAAGGTCGCCGGCGGCGGGCATTCCTCGCTCCCGCAGTACAAGATTCCCTCGTGGATCCAAGATACGGATTCGTACAAAGACAGCCTGCTTGGAGGCGTCCAAAGCGCGCAGTCGGCGTCGCTGCTCATGCTGGCAAACATCATTGACTTGAACACGTCCGGCCTGAACAGCCTTGTCGACAATGTGCTTGCGGTGTTTTCCGACAGGTTCGACACGGCGAAGGCGCTTGCCGCGAGCATGAGCGAGCAGTCCGTCGCCCTGCCGCGGCAGCTGGTTGACGCCTTGAACCTTACGGAAGTCCTCGGCGACGACGAGATGATTGTAATCGGAAAGGCCGAGCTGAACGTCGTCATCGCCGCGCTTGAAATGGTGAAGGGCACGTTCGAATGGCTTTCCTCGTATGACTTTTCGGCTGACTTCAGCGCGCTGAAGACCGACATATACAATATGGGACGGGAGGACGGCTACAAGGTGCTGTTCTCGGCGCCGACGGCGGACTTCCTTGGCGTGCGGAACAAGGATGCGATGGAGCAGTCGAAATCGACGTACTGCGAAGCTGCGCAGCTGCTTCTCGATTCGTACGACTACATCACCGGCCCTTCTTCCTCGTATCCTCCTGCGGCAAAGGACGCAGTGAAGGAGACGGGCGACGCAATCTATCAGACGGTGCGGACGATCTGCGACGCGATTAAAAATGGCGGCACCGTCTATTTCACGTCAAACGGCGCGGATTCGTTCGTCGGCACGGGCGCGCAGGACAGCGATTTCGGCATCAACTTCGGGAAGCTCTTTACTCCCGGCGCGCTCAGCGATGTGTTCAAGAAGTCGGGCGGAAGGCTTCAGCCGTACTATTCGTATGAAATCGAAATTGACTGCTCCAAGGAAGGGGACGGCTGGCAGTATAAGGAAAAGCGCGGCGCGCCGCTTCCTGCGCCTGCAAGCTACGCGGACATCAAGGCGGTGGTTGCTGCTGCCGAAGACGCGTTCAAGCAGGAGTTGGAGGGCGAGGGCTGGAATATTTCCTGGTCTGACAACTACATATCCGTCGGCTACAAAGTGGACGAATCAGTGCTTGGAGGAATCCTCATAAGCGATGACATTTCAACGTTCTTCAAAGAAAACATTCTTCCATTGTTTTGATTGAACGGCTGCATAGATGTATGGCGGAAGCCCGGCGTGCCGGACTTCCGCCTGCTTGTTTTTACCGTGCGATGAAGCGGATCGCTTTCTTCATGCTGTGCGTCGGCCTGCTTTCCGCCCGCGCTTCGTATGCGCAGCATGTGACGGCGGAATTTCAGGCAAACCATTTGCTTTCGCATGACGGCGGAACTTCGTGGCTCTTTCATTTTAACGTGGAAGGCCTGTTCGGGCGTGCCGGCACCGGCATTTCGGCGGGCGCGTCGTTCACGAAAGCCGTTTCGACGCTGGACAGCGCTTCTTTTGATGTGAACCGGGTCGGCGTGCATGCCGGCTACCGGAATGACTGGGTGCATGTGGAAATTGGATCATCATATTTTTGTTCCGGGGGGCTTCGCGCAAGCATCGGCAACGATTATTTCAACAAAGGATTCAAGGGATTTTCCGGCGGAATCCAATCGTCTATAAAAATAGGGGATGTTTCTGTCTCTCCGTTCTTTCATGTGGCGGGAATCGACTTCAAGAAAGAGGGCGGCAGCTTCTATTGGTTCTACGGAAGCCCGGAGGTTCCCTTCGCGCTTTCGTATGGGAGCGCGGCCTCCTATCGGAACTCGACGTTCATTGCCGGAGGTGCGAACGCCAGAATTGGAATAGTCAGCGAGTCTGGCGCACAGTTGTTCCAAACGGAGCCAGTCTGTATTTTTTCAGCGTTTTTTCAGAGGATCGGCATCGCCGCCGGCGCGCATGAACTGGAGCTGATTCCGTTTGCTGCGTATACATTTTTGAAGGCGGATGTTTCCGGCAGGCTTACATCGCAGAATCAGCAGTACTTTGCGTTTCCATATATGTATTATGCTGCACGTGGCGGCGTATGCGTCCATGCAGCCGCGGCGGGATGTTATTGCAGATATACGTACGGCAGGTTTTCCGCATCGCTTGGATTCCTGCTTGGAATGGTTCCTTGGGAGCGCGGTGAGATTGAAACAGATTGGAAGTACAAAAAGAATTTCATGTTTGACGGAAGCGCCGCAAGCGGGCTTGAGTCGGTAGATGTCCTGCACTTGAAGGGGCTTGCGCTTTTGAGCGTGAAGGCTTCATACAGGATTGTTCCGCTCCGCGGCGGCTTGTTCGTGCAATTTGCAAAACTGTTTTTTGTTCCAATCGACTTTGCGTCCCGAAGTCCGTCCCATTCTGCTTCTGTTGGAGCGGCATCTGCTGAAAGCATTTTGGAATACCTGCTTTCGGCGATGCAGGTTTCCGTTGTGTACGCGCTGTAAGGAGGGCTGCGCCTCCGGCTCCTGCGGACGAGCCGCAGTTCCTCCGTAATGGCCTGCCTGCTTTCTGACTGCGGGCGGCAGAACGTCTTTTTCCAGTTTTCCTTGATTCTGATTCCTCAAAAAAAACTTGACAAATGTTGTCGGG
>CAMWPF010000236.1 GCA_947176045.1 uncultured Treponema sp.
TCCTTGAGCCGCAGAAGCTCCTCCTCCATAAAGTCGAATTTGCCGCGGAGGCGCCCGCAGGCGGACGGATTCACCTCTGCGGCGGAGCGCCTCACGCTGTCGGGCAGGACGACGTTCCTCACGATGACGCGCTGCCGTTCCAGAAAGTCAACGGCCGCCTCCACGCCGTCCGCCTCCCCGTCATACAGGAAGATGCGCCCGCCGCAGGGGCTTCCCCGCTCCTTCAGGCGCGTGATCCGCACGTAGCCGGACTTCTTCGACGCGACGTAGCCGGTCACATAGTCCGGGTCGTCCGAAATGCAGATTTCGCCGGCAATTCCAGGCGCGTTCGCGACCTTCGTCGCAAGGACGACCGCCTCAAGAAAATGGTTCTTCCCGCAGGAAACGGCCCCGTCCGCCCGCTCGCAGTCCATGTACGTCGCCCTGATTCCGCGGGACTTGTCAGGCTCCAGCCTCTCCAGCGAACGGATGTCCAGCAGCATCGCGCCGCGCATCTGATATGTTTCACGGAACAGGTCGAGGACTTTTTCCGCATGGCGGCAGCCCAAGCCTTCGATGAACGCGCGGACTTCGCCGATTCCTTCCTGCCACGAGGCGGTGGAAACAGTCCGCACCGGCAGGCAGTCCAGTTCCAAAAGGGAGCCGGGCGGAACCTGCTCAATCTTGATGTTGACGAAGTCTGCCCCGCCCTTGGAATGGCTGAGCGCCCGTTCAGCCAGACGCTCCGCACACTGCGCGACCTTCCGCCGCGGAACGATTTTTTCCGCGCCGGAAACGTGGGAGCCGCACGCGCTGGCGCGCATTTTCAATGAATACAAGTATTCCTTCTGATTGCTCATGACGACACACCGAAAAAGCAGATGGAGACAATCATAACGGCGGAACGCTACATTGTCAACAATATAAATAAAATTTGTTGACAATCAAGCCAGAGCGGAACCGGCGGCGCGCGGCAGAACTGTCACTGAATGCCGAGGATTTCCCGGAGCTTTCCGTACGTCCACGAGCTGATGAAGACGGCGTAGTTCCAGTCCGGGGCGGCGCGGCAGGAAACTGCGAAATCGCCTGACGGATGGGGATGCACCGCCAGAAACACCGTTCCGCCCGCCGCGACTTCCACGGCCAGCGAGAGGACGGCGCCGCCCTCCGGCAAGGACGGACACAGGGCGCCGTGGCGCAGCTCCGAAAGGCGCGGCGCGTCCAAAACGGAGAACGTCCTGCCGTCCGCCGCGACAGAAATCCGCGCGATAGTGCCGGACGCGGGAGAAAACAGATTCCGCGGAACCAGATACGGATCGTACCAGTAGCGCGGCTCCGTGTGCAGGAATCCGTCAAAATCAACTTCCATCCGGTAGACGGCGGCATCCCCTCCTGCCTGCACAAAGCGCATGGTCTTGGAAAAGTCGGACGCGCCGATGAACAGGCTGGCCGGCGCTCCGGCGTCTCCGTCGGTCCAGTAGGAAAGCGTGAACCGCTCCTCCTCTGAAAGTCCGAATTCTGCGGCGGCGCCCGGACCGTCCGCAACGCGGCACCATGTCCGGACGGCCTGCAGCCTTTCCAAGAAGCGCGCCATCCGCTCCGCGTCCGCCGGAAATTCCGACGTTCCGTCGCTTCCCCGCCAGACGCCGGCTTCCGCATCTTTTGAAAGCACAAGCCGTCCGTCCGCCTGCTCCAGCATCACGCGCGAAACAGAGGCGGCGTACTTCCTGTTCAAGACAGCCGTTTCTGAAGGCCTCTCAACGTACCGTCCGCCCAGCCCCGGCAGGAAGGACGCGCCGTACAAAACGGCGAGCGCCGCGGCCGCAACCGGCAGCGCAAAATCACCCTTTCTTCCCACGAATTTCCTCCGAAAGCGATGCGATGCGCTTCTTCCGAAGCAGGAACAGACAGGCCCATGCCGCGGCGATGAGCGCGGGAACGACGGCGAATTCGCACAGCACCGTGCGCAGCCGCGCAGATGCAAACGAGGCGTAGTCGGACGTCTTGTACAGCTGCGTGCGGCTTGCCGCGAGCGACCTTTCATACAGCGCCGCAAGCTCCTCCGAGCCTTCGAGCTTGAGCAGCGCGGACGCAAGGAAGTCCAAATTCCGGTAGTCGCCGTACTGGCCGCCGATGTAGCCGAGCATGAGGCTGTTCACGAAATACGGATCGGAGACAAGAACCGCCTCCGCCTCAAAGTCGCCGGGCGCATACAGACCGCGCACCGTTCCTTTCAGGGACGCTCCGAGGACGGCGGCGCCCTGCTCCACGGCGTCCTGCGCATAGCTTTTGTCTTCCAGCAGGAACGGATTGGTCTCAAAGAGCGACTGCGCGCTGTCGAAATCGGGCGCAATCTGGTACGCGGCGGGACTGGAAAGCAGCAGCGGAGCGACAGAGTCCGAATCCGGCTGGAGCGCGACCGGCCAGAACGCAGTCATTCCCTGAACGGCGTTCCGCTGGGGCAGCACGGAGATCCACAGCGGATAGTTGAGCTGCCTCGTATGCAGCTCCGCGGCAGAACCGTCCTCGGTGCGGTCGCTTTCCATCGTAATGCGGGCGCAGGAAGCGTCGCCTGCCAGATTCCGGGAAAAGCCGAATCCGTAGGAATTGAGCATATCAGTCAGCCCCGTCTCCGCATTTTCCGTAATGCGCCATGAATCCGCGATATCCGCAGAATACGGCGAGACGGCAAAAAACGCCCGTCCGCCCCCCGACAGGAACTGCTCGACTTCCGCCGACTGGGCCGCGGTGATTTCCGACGAGCCGAACACGCAGAGCGTCCGTCCGCGCTCCAACTGCCCGGAAAGCGGCCTGTCCGCCCGAAGCTCCGTGCAGGAAAATCCCTGCGCCTCAAGCCACGGCGCCACATACCCGTAGTCGTCCGAAAGCGTCATGCCGTTTCCGACGAGCAGCTGCACGGAAGGCCGCCTGCCGGAAAGCAGCCGCTGCAGCCGGACCGTCACCGCATATTCCAGTCCGTCCGAAGAAAGCACGAACGGAAGGACTTCCCACGCGCCCTTGTACTCGATTACGACCGCGGAATACACCGTTACGAATTCCGTCCGGTTGCTTCCGACCGTCTGAATCTGCCTGCCGTATATTCCATAGTCGGACAGCAGCTCCGCCGCGTGCCTGTCCGCGTCCACCGTTCCAACCGATACCGGACCGAAATAAGAATATTCCGCAAGGAAGTCAGGAATGTCGCGCACGCCCGGATACAGCGAGGCGAGGATGCCGCTGCGGTAGTACGTCAGCCGCACCGGCGCGCCGGCGCCCGCCGCCAGACTGCGGCAGTAAGAAGAAAGCGAAAGCCGCCTGCACCCCGTCATGTCCGCGCGGAAATAAATCCGCCTGCTGTCTAATAGAGCGAAAAGCAATATCGCG
>CAMWPF010000237.1 GCA_947176045.1 uncultured Treponema sp.
TCATGGAGCAGTCCGCCGGTGAACGCGTCCTCGCTGGCTGCGGCGCTTCCCGGGCAGAAGGCGCGCGCCAGCGTGTATGAAAAGAAGGCGACTTTGTGGGCGTGCTGCCAGAGCCGTTCGTTGGTGCCGGAGACGGCGCGGAACGTCTGGATGCTTGCAAGGGAGTAGAGCATATTTTTGATGCCGTGAGTTCCGACGAGCTTTACGGCGTCGCGGATGCTGCTGCACGGCTCCGCGAGTCCGGCGGCGGCTGAGTTCACCCGCCTGAGCAGTTCCCCGGAAATCGCGACGTCTCCGCTGATGTAGCGTGAAATGGCAAAGAGATCCGCGTCCGGATCGTCGCACAGCTGGTGGAGGCGCGAAATATTCTCCGGGAACTGCGGCAGGTTTTGGATGATTTCCTCGAATTCTTCGGCGACGATTTCCTCTTCCCGCTGGATTGCCCGTGAAATGGGAATGGAAACGCCTACGACCGTCTCATTGTTCTTGCAGGATACCCGGAAGTCGTCCTCCGTCATGCCGAATTTTTTGAGCATGAGCATCATGATGACCAGCCCGATGCCGGCGCCTTCGCTGTCGTCCAGGACATGGAGGACGGCGTCCTCGACGGACGTGTACTGCTGCGCCTTGCGGACGCGGTCGAAAATCCGGTGCTGCTCCAGGCGCGTCATCGACGCATTGTTTCGGACTTCCATGACGATGCGGTTGTCTTTTGCGAGCAGGACGAGCTTGATGTACAGCTTGGACGCTTTTTGCAGCTGCATATAGTGGCCGATGTTGTTCAGCGTGTCGTTTTTGAACGTTTCCATGCCTTTCGTATAGTCGTCCTGATTATTGATGTCAAGCTTTTTTTCAGCGAAGTAGACGCGCTTCGTATTTGCCTTTTTTGCGTTTGTAACAAGCTCGTTCTCGCAGTAGATAAGGTAGTGCGCCATATATTCCAGATGGAGCGCCTTGAGGAATTCCAGCAGGACATCGTTCATGTACTGCTCTATGACGCGCGGCACCGTATACGATGTCACCGAGAGCGGAATTCTGGAATTCACCGCCATCGCGATTTTTGCCTTGTCTACAAACAACGTGCTGCCTTTCATGCTGACTTTCTGATACGGCACGATTCTAGCACGGTTTTTGACCGGCGTAAATCAAAATCGTGCAAAAAGACGCGTTTTTCTTCCGGACCGGCCGCCGCCGCGCCGCTGCATTGAGGAATGCGGCAGATTTTGCTATACTGGCTTCCATGAGTGAAACTTCTGAACTTGCCGAAAACACTGGAACCGCCGGGAACGTGGAAGGCGCACCGCTGAAAACCGCGCTCGTCGCAATCTTGGGGCGCCCGTCGTCGGGAAAATCAACCTTCTTGAACACAGCCTGCCAGGAGCCGGTTTCAATTGTGTCGCCGGTTCCGCAGACGACGCGGAACGCCATCCGCGGCATCGTCAACACGTCGTTCGGACAGCTTGTCTTTGTCGATACGCCGGGCTACCACGTCTCCGACAAGAAGCTCAACCTCCGCCTGCGCTCCGTTACGGAGGAGCAGCTTTCAGATGCGGACGCCATCCTGTACATCATCGATACGACGCGTGCCGCCGGAGAAGAAGAGAAGATGAACGCGGCGCTTGCGGAAAAATACAGCGCCCGCCTTGTGGTTGCCCTCAACAAAACCGACGCGCCGGAGTCGGATGCCGCCGCCGCCCGCGCGTTTGCCGCTGAAGCGCTGCCGGATGTTCCGGCGGAGCGGATTTTGGAAATGTCGGCGCGGGAGGACAGGGGGATCAACGAAGTCCTCAAGGCGCTGTACAGCATTGCGCCGGTCGCTCCGGCGCTGTACACCGAAGACGTCTACACCGACCAGAACATCGCGTTCCGCATTTCGGAAATCATCCGCGGCGAGGCGATGAACCGCCTTTCCGAGGAGCTGCCGCACTGCCTGTATGTCCGCATCGAGGATCTGGAGTCCCGCGGCCCGAACGGAAAAATCTGGGTGCGGGCGTTCCTGTGCGTGGAGCGCGACAGCCAGAAAGGCATCGTCATCGGGAAGGGAGCGGCGATGATAAAGGAAATCCGCATCGCCTCCATGGAAAAAATCCGCGACGTCTTTCCGTTCAAGGTGGAGTTGGACTTGCAGGTCAAAGTTGACAAGAACTGGCGGCAGCACGACAATACGCTTTCACGCTTGATTTCGCAGTAGCGCGGGCGGAGCGCGGGAATGGATTTCGGGGACATTCTGGAACAGTGGGACGCGATGCAGGCGGCGTCCCGCCGGAAGAAGGCAGGCGGCGGGCAACTGTGCCGGAAGAAGGCTGATGCTCCGGCCAAGGCGGAAAAAGCTGCAGTCCGTCAGCGTCCGGACTGCGATGGCGCCGGACTGGAGAGGAAAATCAATCCGATGGAGCTGTGGCTGCGGCGGTACGGCACGGTGGACAAGGACGCCCTTGCCGAGCGCGCGGAAGAGCGCCGCCGCTTCCGCAGCCGCTCATCGTTTGCGGCGATGCGGATTGAGGCGCGGATTGACCTGCACGGACTGACGCAGGAAGACGCATGGCGGCGGCTTGATGAATTTGTCTCCGAATGCGGGCGCAGGAAAATCAAAAAAATACTGATCGTCCACGGAAAGGGCATCCATTCGCCGGGAAATGATCCCGTGCTTGGCGGATTGGTCCGCCGGTTCATCGAGTGCGACCGTCGGCTCGGCACGTCGGGGCATCCCGACGCGAAGGAGGGCGGTTCCGGCGCGACGTGGGTTGTCTTGAAGAATTCATTCGGCTGAGTCCGCGCCGGAACCGGTTTGCAGCCCGGCCGGGCGGTGAACCGGAGGGGGATGCGCCTACGCCGGACTGGAGGGGGCGCGGAGCGCGTGCGCGCGCCGGTTGTGCTGGAACTGCGGACGGACTTCGCCGCGTGGACGGGCGTTCCGCAGCCGTCCGCGTTCTTCCGCGCGCACCGGCCGGAGGGAAAGCCCCGCAAGGCCGGAACGCAGGCGGGGAATTCCGTCCTGAATCGTCATATTCCTGCGCGCCGTGCGGTGTGGAGCCAGGTCAGCTCGTGCTTGTTGTAGTTGAGGTGGACGATGCGGCTGCCGGGGATTTCGGCGAAGCGGCGGATGACGTCCCAGTTCGGCGCGCCCTGCATTTTGATGGTGCAGAGCATATTTTCGGCGAGGCCGCTTTCGAGCCAGCCGAGCGCCCATGCATAGAGGCGTTCGGGATAGCAGATGACGTCGCTGAACACCCAGTCGCAGCGGCCGACTTCCTGCGGCGTGAGCGTGAAGGCGTCGTGGCGCAGGAACGTTACGAGCGGACTGCCCATGAGTGCGGGGGCAAGCTCCGTCCGATCGACGGCGACGACGTC
>CAMWPF010000238.1 GCA_947176045.1 uncultured Treponema sp.
AAGCTCCTCACGGAACAGCTCCAGAGATTCTCGCTGCCGGTCAAGGCGCTCCTGATCCAAATCCCCGACAATCGGATGGGACGACGTTGCGGTTGCGGACGTCTGAGGCGCCTTGCCGAGCAGCCGGTACACCGGAGAAAAAAGCGACTTTACATGCACGATTCCAAGATAGTCGAACCAGAGAAGCCCTCCAAGCGCCATGATGACAATCAGCATAATCAGAACAACCGATTTACCCAGAGATTTCACGCCGTCACCTCGCCCTCATAGTACCAAATTATCAGCGTTCAATCAATCCGGCGATCGCCGTTCCAAGCGTGATGTCGTTGTCCCGCGCGATGATCTCCCAGTGCAGGCCGCGCCTTCTCGTCAGCTCGTCGTCCAGATAGCCGTGGACGCGCTCCTTGATTTTGTGCGTCTTGAAGAACGTCGTTCCGTTGCAGAGGATGCAGACCGGACGCGCGGCGTTGCGCCCCTCTCCGCCCTGCACGACGGCGGCGACAAGGATTGCGGCGGCATGGCGCGCGGAACGCTCCACAACGGCGTCGAGCATCTGGTAGAGGCGGTCGTAATCCTCCGCCGTCGCGCTTTCTGCGGCGATGGCTCCAAGCTGGTACTTGTCATTGTACGGCCCGTGCAGGAAGCCGTCCATGTCGATGAGCGTCAAGGCGTCAAGCTCGAGGAGCTTCTTCGCGAACTCCACGCTGAACAGCCCTTCGGACGCCGCTGCATGGATCATTTCCAGCGACTGCGGGCCGAGGTATGCGCCGGAGCATAGTTTTTCCATATAAAAAGTGCCGGGCTTGACCGTCTTCGTGTCAAGGGCGACGTCGAAGTCGGAACGGCTGACGGCGCGCGTCTTCCCCGACTCGCAGACGACAATCTGCCTGGGAAAGCGCTCCCGCTCGGGAACCGCCGGCTGGATGTACGCCGCGTTCAGCCCCGTCCCCAAAATAAGCCCGATATAGGAGGAATACTGATTTCCGGCGGTCGGAGCGGCGGCGCCGGCGAGCAGCGCGGCGACCGTGTCGTTGAGCATCGTGATGCGGCGCGGCTCCTTCCAGCCGTGCGCGACAAGCGCCTCCTTCAAGCACTTCCCGATATGGCAGCCGACGACTTCGGGCGCCTTCACTTCCTTTGAGAATCCGAGCAGGATGCCGTCGCCGTCGTCCGTAATCTGCATCGGATAGGAAAAGCAGAATCCGATGGAGTCCGCCCTGTCCTTCACGTGCTCAAGGTTCTTGGCAAAGCAGTCGAAGAATTCCTTCCTGTCCAGCTCCCGCTCCACGCCGGGCATCTTCGTCTTTTCCAGATCGGAAATGGCCGCCGCGCCCGCCTCATCGAACGTTACGAGGCAGGAGCGGAAATTCGTCCCCCCGGCGTCGATGACGATCACGCTTTTTCCGCACGCCTTCTGCTCCGGCGGAAGGCACCATGTCGGAATCATGTCCTGATCGGATTCCTGCCCGCGCAGCCCGCGGTTCATGTCGTCCAGAATCGATTCGGCAATCGTATTGACATCTTCATGATGCACAAAATTATGGCGTGAAAGAAAGGCGCTTACGGCAGTGTTCATACAAAATCTCCTGAAAACGTGGATTCTTCCATTTTATCAAATATTGCGCAAAAAGCAATAGAATGTTAGATTAAAACGCCATGGCACTGAACCTCGAAACGCTGAAGAATGAACTGAACCCGGAGCAGTACCGCGCCGTGACGACGACGGACGGCCCGATCCTGATCATCGCCGGAGCCGGCAGCGGAAAGACGCGCGTCATCACCTATCGGATCGCGCGGATGCTGGACAAGGGAATTCCCCAAAGCCAGATCCTCGCGCTCACGTTCACCAACAAGGCGGCGCGCGAAATGGAAGGGCGCATCAAAGAGCTGACGCAGCGGAAGCTGCAGAACCTGACCGTCTCGACGTTCCACGCATTCGGCGTGCGCATCCTCCGCGCCGACATCGCGCAGCTGGGCTGGCGGGACAACTTTTCGATTTACGACGAGACCGATCGTTCGGCGCTCATCAAGGAGACAGGCAGGGAGCTGCAATTTTCGCCGGACTCGCTCGACCTCTACAAAATCGGCGGACTGTTCTCCGACATCAAGACCGGGCGCAGGAACTGGGAAAGCGCCAACGATATGTACAGAAGCCTCTACGACGGCTATCAGGAAGGACTGAGGCTGTACAACGCGGTGGACTTCGACGACCTCATCGTCCTTCCCATCAAGCTCTTCCGCGAGCATCCCGATGTCCTCGCACGGTACCGCGAGCGCTACAAGTACATCATGGTAGACGAATTTCAGGACACGAGCCGCCAGCAGTACGAGCTTATGCGCCTGATTGCGGACAAGAACGTCGCCGTCGTCGGCGACGACGACCAGTCGATTTACAGCTGGCGCGGCGCGGACTACCAGAACATCCTCCAGTTCGAGAAGGACTTCCCGGACGTGCAGGAAATCAGGCTGGAGCAGAACTACCGCTCCACGGGAACCATTCTGGAAGCCGCGAACGGCGTCATCTCGCACAACACGAACCGCAAGGACAAGAAGCTGTGGAGCGGAAACGGCGACGGAAAGCCGATCGAAGTCTATTCCCCGGAAAACGAAACCGCGGAGGCGGACTTCATCGCGGAGACAATCCAAGGAATCGCGATGGACGAAAGCAGGAAGTACGACGACTTCGGCGTGCTTGTCCGCGCGAACACGCAGAGCCGCTTCATCGAAGAAGCATTCCTTGAGGCGAACATTCCGTACACGATGAGCGGCGGAACCAGCTTCTTCGAGCGCAAGGAAATCAAGGACGTCATCAGCTACCTGCGCGTCATCGCAAACCATGACGACGACATCAACCTGCTGAGGATTATAAACACGCCGCGCCGCGGCATCGGCCGCGCCGCCGTCAAGTGCATCGGCGGTGAGGCGGAGCGGCTGGGCGGAACGCTCTGGACGGCCATCCAGTCGCTCGTCCAGGCGGAGGACAGTCCGGCAGGCGACGCGCTCAAGGAAGATCTGGAAGCGTTCGTCTCGCTCATCGAAACACACCGCCAGAAGCTGCTTTCCGGGCGGGGGCTTGCCGCAAAAGTGCGCGCCCTGCTGGAGGAAGTCAACTACCGCGACTACCTTGCCGGAGAATTCTCCAAAAACGAAAAGGCGGTGCGTTTCAAGATGCTCAACATCGAAAGCCTGCTCTCCTCCATGGACGCGTGGGAGAACAACCCGGACAACTTCAATCCGAGCCTCTTCACCTACTTGAACCGGATCACGCTTCTGAGCCGCGACGACATGGGCGACGACGCCGACAAAGGAAAGGTCAGCCTGATGACCATCCATGCGTCGAAGGGAT
>CAMWPF010000239.1 GCA_947176045.1 uncultured Treponema sp.
CGAATCTTTCCGACAGCTTATCCGAATCTTTCCGACAGCTTATCCGAATCTTTCCGACAGCTTATCCGAATCTTTCCTGTCCGCGATGACAACAGAGCCGTCAGACAGAAGTGCCGCGGAATGTATTGCCTGAAAGCGAATCGATGCGGACGTCGGCGAACGTTCCGATGAGAGACTTGTCCGCGGCGAAGGCGACGCGCTCGTCGCGCTCCGTCTTGCCGAGCAGCTCGTCCTTGTTGTCGCGGCTCACCGCTTCGACGAGGACGCGGACGGTGCTTCCGACGCGGCGGCGCATTTCCTCCGCAGTGATCGAAAGCTGGAGGTCGATGATCTTCTGGAGGCGCGCCTTCTTCACCGCGAGGGGAATTTGTCCGGGCATCTGCGCCGCGGGCGTCCCGGAGCGCGGATTATAATAGTACATAAACGCATTTTCATAGCGGACGTCCCGCATGAGGCTCAAAATTTCCTGAAAGTCCGCCTCGCCCTCGCCGGGAAATCCGGTCATAACGTCGGTCGTCAGGGAGACTCCGGGAACCGCCCGGCGGATTTTTCCGACAAGCGCAAGATAGTCGTCGCGCGTGTAGCGCCGGTTCATCTCCTTGAGGATGCGCGTGGAGCCGTGCTGCACGGGAAGGTGGATGTGCCGGCAGACCGAGTCCTCCTCCGCAACCGCCGCAATCACTTCGTCGGACAAGTCCTTCGGATGGCTGGAAAGGAAGCGCACCCACCCGATGCTGGAGCGGGTCCTTCGCAGGTGCGCCGCAACCAAGCGCAGCAGCCCCGCAAAGCCGAGCGTTCCGCCGTCCGGCGCTGCGCCGCAATACGAATTCACGTTCTGCCCGAGCAGCGTAACCTCCCGCACGCCATAGGAGGAAAGCGCGTCCAGCTCCTTCAGGATGTCCGCCGCCGGGCGGGAGCATTCGCGGCCGCGCACATACGGAACGATGCAGTACGTACAGAAGTTGTTGCAGCCGTGCATAATCGGCACGAACGCCGTGAACGCGCCCGGCTCGTAGGACAGCGGCGCGAACTGGTAGCCCCCGCCGTCGTCCGGCTGTTCCGCCGTCCGCCCTTCCTCGACAGCAGCGATGATGCTTCCGAAATCCTTCTTCGCGTAGGTTCCGACAACGTAGTCGATGCACGGATAGTCCTTCTGGAACGAACTGAGCAGCCGCTCCGCCATGCAGCCCATCACCACGAGCGTCAGCGGGCGCGCGCCGTCCTTCACGAATTCCGCCGCCGATTCCAGGGACTTCGCCTTCGCGCCAGGCTCGCAGGCGCGGACAGCCTTCAATCCGGCGTACCAGCCGAGCCGACCGAAAATCCGGTTCTCAGCGGTCGCCCGCACGGAGCAGGTGTTGATGACCGCGACGTCCGCAGTTTGGGCGGACTCCGCCCGCGTCCAGCCGCGCGCCAGAAAAAGCTGCTCCGCCGCCGCCGATTCCGCCATATTCATCTGGCAGCCGTATGTTTCAAAAAAGTATGTCATCTGCATTCCTGCACAGCCCGCCGCGCGCCGTATTCGGTGTAGGCGTATGCGTTGTGGTTGTGTATGCTTTCAAAATTCTCCGCCTCCACGCTGAACCACGGGAACGGCGACGCCACTGGAAAGCCGCGCAGTCCGAGGTACACTTCCCGGACGACGTCCTCCACGAACCGGGGATTGTCGTAGGCGCGCTCCGTTACGAACTTCTCGTCGCTCCGCTTCAGCACGGAATACAGCCCGCCGGACGCGCTTTCCTCGACCATGCGGATGACGTCCTCAATCCAAAAGAAGCCGGAATACAGCACCTTCACCCGCACGGTTCCCCGCTGGTTGTGCGCGCCGTAGTCGCTGATTGCCTTGGAGCACGGGCAGACCGTCGTTACGGGAACTTCCACGGACACAAAGAACTGCCGCCCGTCCGCCCCGACGCTGCCTTCATACGTGCAGTCGTAGCGCATGACGCCCGCCGCGCCGCTCACCGGCGCCGTCTTTTCCATAAAGAACGGAAAGCGCATGATTCCGTAGGCGTGCTGCGCGTCCAGCCGCCCGCGGATTTCCTCCAGCATTTCCAGAAAATGGTTCATCGTCAGATTCTTGCAGTGCTTGTGGAAGATTTCAATGAAGCGGCTCATGTGCGTGCCCTTGTAGCGGTGCGGAAGGTTCACGAACAAGTCTACAGCAGCCGTCGTCGCCTGCGTCTTATGCCGCTTGTCGAGCACCTGCACCGGATATGAAAGGTTCCGCACGCCGACTTTTTCAAGCGGAACGTTGCGCGTGTCCTCCTCGCTCTGGATGTCGATCATCGCCCTTGTCCTGCCGCCGCCCGCGCGGCGGCGCTTTCGGCGGCTTCCAGCGTGTTCGCCATCAGCATGGCGATCGTCATCGGCCCGACGCCGCCGGGAACCGGCGTGATGTGCGACGCGACCGCCTTCACGCCGTCAAAATCCACGTCGCCGACAAGCCGGAAGCCGGACTTTTTGGACGCGTCGGGAATGCGGTTCACGCCCACGTCGATGACGGCGGCGCCCGGCTTCACCATGTCCGCAACGACCGTTCCCGGCCGCCCGGCGGCGGCAATCAGAATGTCCGCCTGCCTCGTGATGTCCGCAAGATCCTTCGTTCCCGTGTGGCAGATAGTAACAGTCGCGTTCCATTCGCGGCGCGCAAGGAGCAGCGCCACCGGCTTTCCGACGATGTTCGACCGTCCGATGACGACGGCGCGCCGCCCGTCCGTCTCGATGCCGCCTTCCTTCAAAAGCCGCAGGATTCCGTTGGGCGTGCACGGCAGGAACGACTTCCTGCCGATGAGCAGGTTTCCGGCGTTCACCGGATGGAAGCCGTCCACATCCTTTTCAGGCAGGATGGCGG
The DNA here is from genome assembly GCA_947176045.1 of uncultured Treponema sp. Lineage (GTDB taxonomy): Bacteria > Spirochaetota > Spirochaetia > Treponematales > Treponemataceae > Treponema_D. The sequence continues at coordinate 2,855 of CAMWPF010000239.1, forward strand.
AAATGACCTTCTCCTCGTCGATGTGCGGCGGCAGCGGCAGCTGCACGAGGATTCCGTGGACGGAACCGTCCGCGTTCAGTCCGGCAATCAGCGAAAGCAGCTCCGCCTCCGCCGTCTGTTCTGGAAGCCGGATGGAGCGGTCCGCCATGCCGACTTCCGCAAGCGCCTTCTGCTTGCCCGTTACATAGGAGACGCTCGCCGGATCCTCCCCGACCAGAATCACCGCAAGGCACGGCGTCGTTCCCGCCGCCTTCAGCTGCAAGACCCGTTCCGCGACTTCCGCGCGCACACGCGCCGCGGCAGCCCTTCCGTCGATGATGTTCGCTTCCTTAAAACGTGTTACCTTTTCCATGCAAAATGGTTCTCCCTTATATGAAACGGCGGCTCGCTCCGTCCGAATTGCCGATGTTGATAAAAGACGCCAAAAAATGTATACTTGCACTGCCGGAGGAACCGTCCGTCGGCAGCTGCTTCAC
>CAMWPF010000240.1 GCA_947176045.1 uncultured Treponema sp.
CGCCTGGACGATTCCTTCGGCAAGCCCCGCAAGCCCCTGGATTTCGGACGGAACGATGATCTTCGTCGCCTTGCCGTCCGCCGCCCTTTCAAACGCCTCGAGGCTGCGCAGTTTGATGACCGCATCGTCGGCGGCGGCCTCGCGGAGCATGGCGATTCCCTGCGCCTTCGCCTGCTGCACCTCGCGGATTGCCTCGGCCTCGCCGCGCGCCTTTTGGATTGCGGCCTCCTTCTGCGCCTCCGCCTCAAGAATCATCGACTGCTTTTTTCCTTCCGCCACGAGGATTGCGCTCTGCTTCTGGCCTTCCGCAATCAGAATCGCCTCGCGCCGCTCGCGCTCAGCGCGCATCTGCTTTTCCATCGCCTCTTTTATCGCTTCCGGCGGAATGATGTTCTTGACTTCCACGCGGTTCACCTTGATTCCCCACGGGTCGGTCGCCTCGTCAAGAATCGAGCGCATCTTGGTGTTGATGACGTCGCGGCTCGTGAGCGTCTGGTCAAGCTCAAGGTCGCCGATGATGTTGCGCAGCGTGGTCGCCGAAAGGTTCTCGAGCGCGTTGATGGGCTTTTCCACGCCGTAGGTGTACAGCTTGGGGTCGGTGATCTGGAAGTAGACGACGGTGTCAATCATCATCGTCACGTTGTCCTTGGTGATGACCGGCTGCGGCGGAAAGTCCAGCACCTTCTCCTTGAGCGACATCCTGTTCGTCACGCGGTCGATGAACGGAAGCTTGACGTGCAGTCCGACCTGCCATGTCGAGCAGTACGCGCCGAGCCGTTCGATGACGGCCGCGTGGGACTGCGGAATGATCCGCACGTTGGCGACAATCAGCACCGCCGCAATCACGAGCAGCGCGACAATGACGTATACCATAGCAATCTCCTTTCTCTGCTTGAAAGCTTCAAGTATGAAAATTTCAAAAAATGACTGATCCGTGCGCAAAGGCGCACCGCCCGCCTCCTCACGGCTTCGGGGCAACTTCGAGGGTGTTCCCTTCTACCGCGGAGACCGTGCAGACCGTTCCCGCCGGAATTTCCGCGCCGCCGGCCGCAGACGCCGTCCAGATGACGCCGTTCTTCGCCTTCGCCTCGCCCTTCTCGAACGGCTTGATGTCCCGGACGACGAGCACTTCCTGTCCGGCGAGGCTGTTGACGTTCGTGCGGGAGCGCCCAGGCTTCAGCTTTCTGACCGCGAACGGCCGCGTGAAGGCGATGAGCGCCACCGTCAGCACCATGAAGATCAGCAGCTGCCAGCGGAACGCAAGCGGCGTGCGCGCGATGAAGATCAGCGGAACGCAGGCCGCCGCCGCCCAGATTGTCGTCAGCGCCATCGTGCAGGCTTCTATCACAAGGAACACGACGAGCAGCAGGACCCAGAACCACGGCGCTTCCGCCATCAAAACATACATCATGCCTCCCAGTATAAAAGAAAATCACGAATTTTCAAAGCGTTTTTACTGCTCCGTCCGTTCAAAACCGCCGTCCGTCCAAATCTGCCAGTTCGTGCCGGAATACAGCGGCTCAAATCCTTCCGGCGCGTCATACGATGCCGGACTGTCGCCTATGGCGACGACGACCGCCGCATTGCCGCCGGAAACCTTCGCCGCGTACAGCGACGGCTTCGCTTCCAGCACCTCAATCCCGCTGCCGCTCTTGATGCCGCACCGGTTGCGCAGCGCAATCAGATAGCCGATGTGCTCGCGGTAGGTCAGCGCCGTGCCGGGAACAACGCTGTCGCCGATGTGCTGGCTGTCGCCGTACCCTCCGCTCTCCGCATCGGAAAAATAATGCTGCCACGCGACGCACGGATAGCCCGGATGCGTGAGGATGAAGGCATACGCCGTGCCGACGTCCGCCGGGTCGAGGTACCAGTGCTTCTGCGTCGAGCCGGTGTCGTGGTTGTCTACGAATGTAACGGCATAGTTCGGCTCGCTCTGCATCAGGCTCGCGCCGTCCGCCAGAAGCTTGTAATTGCTGTTCCTGACATTCTGCGCGTTGCTGCCGAACACCGTATTCAGAATGCCTTTGAGCGCGAAGTCGAAGGCGCGGGAACTCTGTCCGCCCTCCTCCGATGTGGACTGAATCCACCGCTTGATTTCATTTCCCCATGCGGACGGATTGGACTGGCTGAATCCTGCGGTCGGCCAGTATTCTCCGACGGAAAACGCCGCATCCGATTCAGCGTTGTACAGCCCCACATACTTTCCGCCGTAGCCCTTCACATAGTCGTAGCGCCAGCCGACAAAGCCAGCAGGCTTGAGGACGTCGTTCATCCAATTGATGATGCCCTGCCGGACGAGCGGATTCGTATGGTCGAGGTCGCGGCACGCCGCATATTTTTCGCCGGTGTCTGCGGCGCCCTTCTTCGCCGACTTATACATAGGACTGTTGGGAGAGGTAAACCCTTCGTCATCTCCGGCAATAGCCGTGTACACGTCGCACCCGGCAGCATAGCAGTCGTCATGCCCCTGTCCGCACAGCGACGGGCGCGCAAACTGCCCCCAGCTCATGTATCCGTTCCGATGGTTGACAACGATGTCCGCGATGGCCTTCGCCGGTTTCATCAACGCGATGAGAGACTTCAATTCTTCCTCCGTGCCGTACTTGGAATCCAGAACGTTCCATTCCATCGGAAAATATCCCTCCGGCGAAGAACCTTCCGAAGATGATGGCGGCGGAAGCCACACATATTCAAAATTCCTGCCAATTTCGGAAGCTTGCTTTGAAACAATGCCATACCACTTGTTCTGCTTCGCCTTGTTCGTCCGGCTCGCGCTCTCCCACGTGAACGCCTGGAGCATGACGCCGGAAACCGATACGCCCTCGTCCAATTCAATAGGATCACCCGTGGAATTTCCGCACGAAGCAGCAAGCAGGGCGCACGCAGCGAGCGCGGCCCCTGTCCTCCAGCCAATCATTCCTTTCATTCATCGCTCCTTATCTCCGGCACGGCAAAAAGCCTGCTGACAATCAGCAGACCATCCTCCGCCGGCAAAATCAATTCAAAAAGCTGTCATCCTCTATGGAAGCACCCTCAGCAGCGCCAGAGCCAGCATCAAGGACGCGGATGCGCAGGTCGTCTCGGGACGTAATGACAGAATAGGCGTAGTCCTTCTCCCCTTGCGGCTCAACCGCAAAATAGCGGAGGTCCTCCAAGTCAACATCATGACCATTGAAGATAGTGCAGGTATCGTTGAATCCCTTCAAGCGCGCAACTCCGAAGACGAACCATTTGCAGGACTTCGTGTCATACGCGTAGACGTTGAATTGGATGTTTGAATCCTGCGACCAATTGTCCACTTTGAGGAAGTCCTCAT
>CAMWPF010000241.1 GCA_947176045.1 uncultured Treponema sp.
CATTTGCGGAACGTCGCGCGTGTTCGACGCCGGGGAGCAGTTCTTTGTTCCCGTCGACGCACCGCATTCGCTTGAAAGCGCGGACGGCTTTCCGTACTCGCTTTTGAGCGTCTGCCTTCCGTGCGGAAAAACGGCGGATTCCGAGTCGGGCGGAAGGATGCTCCGCCTCAAGGAGCTGATTCTGGAATCTCCCGGACGGCAGCTTTCTGTGCAGGAGATGGCGCGCCTTGCGGGCGCAAGCCCGTACCACTTCATGAGGACGTTCAAGGCGGAATGCGGACTTTCTCCGCACCAGTTCCAGATGCAGTGCCGGATCCGCATGGCGCAGCGCCTGCTTGAAGCGGGAATGGGCGCGGCCGACGCCGCCTGCGCCGCGGGCTTCTTCGACCAGAGCCATTTCAGCCGCTGCTTCAGGCGGGCGGTCGCGCTCACGCCGGGCGAATACCGGCAGTCCGTCCGCCGGATTTCAGCAGAGCGCGGGAAAGAATTTCGCGAACAGGCAGAGTCCGCCGCTTCCGGCATGGACTTCGTGAGGCGCTCCCGGCTGCATGATTGAGACGGTTCCCGGCCGGTAGACGGCTTCAGCTGAACCGTTCATGCACGTTCCGCCGCCCGCGATGACTTCGTGCGTCTCAAGCTGCGCTTCGTGGACGTGGCTCAAGATCGCCTTTCCCGCCGCAATGCGCACCAAGTGGAAGCTGAACGCGCCGCCGGTGTCCTTCGCCGTTACGATGTGCTTCATCTCCACGCCGCTGAACGACGGATGCGCCTCCCACGGGATGCGGCTGAAATCCTTCTTCAATTCCGGTAGCTCAAGCGAACCCGCGCCGAACGCCTCAAAAATGCTTTCTTCCATAAATAATCCTCCTTTCCCTTTTGCAAGGGCAAGGCAATCATAGCGCATTGCTGCGGCGCGCGGATTGTACAAAAGTGCGGTCTTTGCGGTATTTTGGGGACTGACGGATGGAAAAACAAACAGACGGAATATATCTTGCGCTGCTGAACTTCCGGCGAAGGGCATTCCTGTTCCCGCAAGCGGCGTCGGCTATCTGAGCTACGAGTTCTGCGCGCGGTGCGACACAATCAGCCTTGCGCCGCCCGAAGAGCCCAAGCCGTGCCGGACGCTTACCGATCTGGCGCAGTCCGAGCGCGAGTGCAAGGAAAACGTTTCCGCTGCCGGTGCTGCGTATAAGAAAAACCATTCGGACGGCAGAAAAAAGGAAAGCCGTTTGTGAAAGTGTGCGGGTTGCCAGCACTGAAGACGCATTGAAGGCGGCGGAATTCGGCGCGGAACTGATAGACGCGAACAGCGGATGGGAAAGATGCTCATTATCGCCAACACCGGCGCGGGGCAGTCTGCGGAATTGTTCCGTTTTACATTGCGGCTCCGTCAGTTCTGCTGTTTTCTTCCCTGAACGCGTCCAGAAAGAGCGTTGCCGCGCGGGAGAAGAGGGCGGACTTCCGCCATGCAAGGATGAGCCGCGCCTCGACCGGCGGATTGAGCGGGACGAAGGCAAGCGGGCTGTCCGCGCCGGCATTGAGCAGTTTGTCAAGGCTGACGGCGCAGCCCAGTCCTTCCTCCACCATAATCGACGCGTTGTAAATCAGGTTGTACGTTCCGGCGATGTTCAGCTTTTCGTAGAGCGGTCCGAACCAGCCCGCCATTTCGTTCGCCGCCTGCGCCTGTGAGGAGATGAACAGCGGCACGTCCTTCAGGTCGCCGGGAGTGATTCCCGCTTTGTGCGCCAGAGGGCTGTCCTTCCGCGTCCAGATTCCCCAGCGGTCCTTGGCGTTCAGCGTGATGTAGTTGTACTGCTCGGTGAAGACGTCGCCGATAAAAACAGCGAAGTCAAGAAGCCCCTTGTCAAGCCTGTCCCGCACCGACTCCGCATTGCCGCTGAAAAAGTGGTAGCGGATGCGGGGATGCGGGCCGGAAAGCGTTTTTGCCGTCCGCGCGATGATTCTGATTGATTCCGTTTCGCCCGCGCCGATGTAAATGTCGCCGTCAACATGCGACCTGTCCGCCTGAAATTCCAGCGTCGTTTTGTCCGCAAGGGAGACGATTTCACGCGCGTAGTTGTACAGCCGCTGCCCGGCCTCCGTGAGCAGGACGGAGCGGTTGTGCTTGCTGCGGACAAAAAGCCGCGCGCCCAGCTCGTCCTCCAAGTCCATAATCTGCCGCGAGAGCGTCGGCTGCGTTACGTGAACCGCCTCCGCCGCCTTTGAGATGCTCTGCTCCCGCGCCACCGCAAGAAAATACCGCAAAACGCGAAGTTCCATGCCGCCTCCTCTGAACTGCAAAATCTGATGGCACTGATAAATGCCTTCCGGGCATATTTTACTATAAAAACAAAGCGAAGAAAAATACGATTTTCAAATCTTCCACGGAATTAACGTCCTGCTTCCTGATGTTCTCGATGGCGCTCGTTAAAAATCCGCCCGTGCCGCACGCCGGGTCAAGTACTTTTTCGCCGAGCCTGGGATTGACGATTTCCGTCATGATTTCGGTGACAGTACGCGGCGTGTAGAACTCGCCGTATTTTCCAGCACTTTGCAAATCACGCAGAAGGTCTTCGTAAATGTCGCCGAACGTGTGGCGGTCTTCGCTGGCGTTGAAGTCGATTTCGTTCAGACTGTTCACTGCCTGACGGATAATCGTGCCGTTTTTCATATAGTTGTTCGTCCCGGCAAAAATGTCACGCACAGGAACCGCCCGCTTGTTGCCGCCGGACACAGCAAGATTCTGCAAGCCGGGAAAAAGTTCGCCGTCCATAAAATCCTTCAAAACATCGCTGGTAATTCCCTTGCTGTCCGCCGTCTACGCATGCTCCGCATCCAGAATCCCATCGCCAGTACCATCCGCAACGCGTAGTAGGTGACTTTGTAATTCTTTCCATCTGTGGCAGTTGTCAAATAATCTTTGACAACTGAATTTTCATCTAATTCCTGTTCCTGCAATATGTTGGCAATATAGGACTGACAATTTGCTTCGAGGTGTCAAAAAGCAACGCCATTTGCTGTCGGTTCATCCAGATGACACCGTCTTTGGAATACAGTTTTATCTCCACCCATTCGCCGTTAGTCTTGTATATGATGACTTCGTTTTACTGTGTGTTCGGTATAGCTTTGTGGTTCGTGTGGTTTTGAATAACTTTTTCATTTTCGCTCTATTCTTTCACTTTGTTTCGGAACGCTTCGTGCCTCTCTACAATCCTAAAAAAAAACTAATCCGCAAATACACAAGTAAACCTATAAAAACAATAATAAGGAATAAACATATAATTCTTATTC
>CAMWPF010000242.1 GCA_947176045.1 uncultured Treponema sp.
CCCATCGGAAGCATCGGATCGGGGTGGACGGAATTTTCCTGGTTGAACATCCGGCGCACCTCTGCATATCCGCGTCCTTTGTCGTCCCGCGCTTCGACAATGACTTCATATTTGAGGACGAATTCCGGAGCTTCCTCGTCCCATGCGAACCGCTGCCACGAATCTTCCGCGGAAAGCGCTTCTTCCGCATCAAAACCGTCCGCCGGCTCCTCGTCCGCAGCGCCGTAAGCGTCCGCCGCAAAGGAGCGCGGCGCATACAGGAGGAAAAGCGCGGCGAACAGGACGAAACCCCTATTTTCCATACAAGTTCGCCGCATTGCCGCCGTCCGCTTTTTTCGGCGACGGAACTGCCGTCGCAAAGGAGGCCGAAGCCTTCCTTCCGCCTTGCAGGACGGTTTCGGCGCTGCCATCGCCGTCCCGGTCAATCCGGCGCTCCGCCTCCACCGTGGCGATGAACCTGCCGTTCATGAACAACAGCCTGTCCGCTTCGGAAAGCTCCGAAAAATCAAGCGAGAGCCCGCAGCTGCCGCCGGAGCGCCTGCGCAGGACCGCCCTCCCGCCGTCCGCCCGAGCGACCGAAAAAAGATAGTCCGTAGCGCCGTCCACCGGCATCCATGAAAAGCGGATGCCGCGGTGGTTCTCTGGATTTTGCAGCCAGGCGGCGTCCAGCGTTCCAGGCGTGGCGGAAAAGCCTGCCGGAGCGTCCAGCGGCGCGGCAGGAAGGACAGTGAACCGCCCGACATCCTCCTCATCCGTGTTCGAAATGTCGATTCCGTCCGCCGTTACCGCCCGCACGATGATTTCATACGTTCCGGGACGGAGTCCGCCCGCCGTATCCAAAACGACGGCGTCCGGAGCGACGCCGCGCCCCGCCGCAATCTGCGCGGCTGACGGAACTTGCAGCACAACCTGCGGCGGAGAGACATCCGTCCGGCGCAGCGTAAGGACCGCGGACTGCACAGGCTCATCCGCCGTCCAGCGCGCGACGACCGGACGCAGCACCGCGTCAATCCCGTCCACTGCCGCATTGCGCGCCGGAGCCGTTACCGCCACCGGACGAGCCTTCACCAGCTGGAATTCCGCTTCAGCGCACCTGCCCGAAATCCTGCTTTGAACTCCGGGAACGCTGTCCGCACGCGCCTGCACTTCCCAGCGGTACAGCGCGCCCTCAGGCTGTACGCCGGACAAGTCGGCCGATGCCTCCGTGCCGAAGACAGTCTCTTCGCAGACAGGGACGACGCCGTCCGCGCCGAAAACCGCAAACTGATAGAAGTCCGCGCCGTCAACCGCCTCCCAACGGAACGCAACCGGAGCCGGCGTCTGCGCGACGACGCGTCCCAAAGGCTGCACCAGCACCGCCTTGTCCAGCGCGTCCAAAACGCGCAAAAGGCGCGCCTCCGTCGCGCGCTCCATGCCGTCCGCCGCGCCGCCTGCGCCCCTGCACGAGGACTTCAGCCGCCACCAATAGTCCCCGGCATCGAGGTTCACGCCCTTCATGCTTGATCCCGCCGCCGCGCAGTCATAGACGAGCTGTGAAAACGACTTGTCGGACGCAATCTGGAGCCTGTCTTCAAATCCGTCGGGAAGCGACGACTTCCAGGAAAACACCATGTCCGGCACGAGGTTCTGCGCCACGCGGTAGCCGTCCGACGGTTCCACGGCGCGATGTTCCGGCGCGGCCTTCACCGCAAGGAGCGCGTTCACGGCCGACCAGCCGGAGGCAGCGCCTTCGCTGTCCGTATACGAAACGCCCCACCAGTACGTCCCGTCGAAACGCTCCAGCTTTCCAGCGTCAAGCGCATAGCAGTTCTCGGACGTCCGAACGTCCACAAGCGGACGCGCAAGCTGCGGATTGTCCGCAACCAGCAGACGGTATGAATCCGCCTCCGCATCCATCTTCCACGAAAACAGGACGCCCTTCCCGCCGCCCGCATTCACCACGGCGCCGTCCTGCGGAACGAGCAGGACAGGCGTGGAAAGCGCCTCCTTGCGAGCAATCTGGAACTGTCCGACTTCCGACGAAGCCTCAAAGCCGATGCCGTTGAACGCGTAGTACGGCGTTACCTGCCAGAACCACGTCCCTTCGCCGAGCGTCGAAATGATGGCGGAAGCCGAATCCTGCCGGCAGTCAACGGCGGGAGCGTCCAGCGCGGGATTGTCCGCAACGACGAGCCGGTACGACGAAGCGAACGCGCTTTCCGACCATACGAAGCGGACGGCAGGCAGGCGCGAGCGGTAGGAAATTGCGGAGTCGCGCGACGGAGCCGCCAGCCGTGGCGGCAGGGAGCGGACGACCGTATAGGTTCCGCCGGCAGCCGAATCAAAATCCGCCTGCGCGCCGCGGACGGCATACAGCCGCCAGAAGTACGTGCCGGGCGCGCATTCTTCCGTCAGTTCCGAAAAGCGCGCAACCGTCCTGCGGGAAACGACGTCCTCAAAGGCCCGGTCGCAGGCGAGCTCAAACACAATGCCGGTCGAAAAGTCGGAGGGTTCCGCGGACCAAGCGAACCGCACGGCAGCGGCACCTTCCGTATGGCACACAATCCGTGCGTTCGGAGGCGGAGCAACGGCGGAAAGGGGGATTTTCACCGCGGCGCCGCCGTCCACGCGCACCGCCTCGCCCGCACCGACTGGAACCGTCGGGCCGTCGGACGCAGAAACGTCCGCACCGCCCTTGAACACCTGCATCGAAAACACGCCGCCGGACGCCGCGCTCATCGCGTTCACAGACGCGCCCGGTCGCACCGAAACCTCGACGTCCTGCGAAGAGACCGACATTCCGCGCGCCGAAGCAGAAGCGTCTATCAGCGCGGAGCCTTCCGACAATCTCGCGCGGAGCGTCTTGTCCCCGTCCAAAAACACCTGCGCCATCGTCCGTTCGGAAAGCTCCATGATGTTCCCGTCGGAAAACCATATCGTCGCGCCGGACGCCTGCGCAGTATGGATCGTGTCGCCGTTGTACACCGGAGAATCCTGCCGCAGCCGGTCCCAGACCGCCCGGCCAAGGAATTTCCGCCGGGCAGTTTTATACTTGAACGCGACAACCGCAACCGGCTCCTCGTTGAGCTTTGCAAGCGAGCGGAAGAAGCTGCCGCAAAAAAGCGCTGCATTGAGCGCGGCGCCGGCAATGCAGAGGAGCATGGCAATCCAGAAGCCGGCTTCCCGGCTACTTTCTGACGCTGACCTTGCGCTCTTCTTCATTCAAATGCACCTCGCCAAACTCCGGGACGGGAATTCCAAGCAGCGCCCGCACTTCGTCCAATGTCTTCGGGCCGTCCCTGCCG
>CAMWPF010000243.1 GCA_947176045.1 uncultured Treponema sp.
TCCTCATCCTGACCGCAGAAACCGCCGCCGGAAAGTCGACCGCCGTGCCGCTCGCGCTTCTGGAACAGTTCAAGCAAAAAATCATCATGCTCGAACCGCGCCGCCTTGCGGCGCTCGCAATCGCAAGCCGGTGCGCGGAGCTGCTCGGAGAGACGCCCGGAAGGACAGTCGGCTACCGGATGCGGCTGGATTCAAAAATCAGCGCCGCGACAAGGCTGGAAGTCATCACGGAGGCGATTCTGACGGGAATGCTGCAAGACAATCCAGCGTTGGAAGGAACAGACGTCGTCGTCCTCGACGAATTCCATGAACGCTCCATCCACGCCGATCTGGCGCTCGCGTTCCTCAAGGAAGCCGTGCAGCTCCGCGACGACCTGCACGTCATCGTCATGTCGGCGACGATGGACACAAAGCCGCTCGCGAAGTTCCTCGGCACGGACGGAACGCCAGCGCCCGTCCTTTCAGTTCCCGGCAGGCAGTTTCCTGTCGAATTTGAATACCGCCCCGGCCTGACGCCTGCGGAAGCCGCCGCGCAGGAAATCCGACGCCTCCAGCGCGCCGCAAGCGTCGCCGAAGCCAGCTCCATCCTCGTATTCCTTCCCGGAATTTCCGACATCAGAAGGTGCGCCGCGGAACTCCGCGGATACGGATTTCCCGACGAAAGAACCGAAGTCTGCGTCCTGCACAGCTCCACCGACTTTTCCGACCAGAAAAAAATCCTGTCCGCGCCGGAACGCGGCGCCGTCCGCGTCATCCTGTCCTCCGCAATCGCGGAAACGTCCGTCACCGTGCCGGGCGTCGCGACGGTCATTGACTGCGGACTCGCCCGCGTCAGCCGGATGAACGTCGCCGCCGGAATGGAGCACCTCGTAACGGAAACTGAAAGCGAATTCTCGGCAGCCCAGCGCGCCGGACGCGCCGGACGGCTCGCACCCGGAAGATGCATCCGCCTCTGGAACGAGCATGACGCGCGGATTCAGCGCGCCGCGCCGGAAATCACGCGGACGGACATCTGCCCGCTCGTGCTTGAATGCGCGCTGTGGGGAATTTCCGCGCCGGAACAGCTGCAATGGCTCGACAGTCCGCCGGCGTCCGCATGGAACAGCGCCGCCGCGCTGCTGGAAGAAATCGGCTGCCTGAAAGACGGCGCCGTCACTCCGCTGGGAAAAACCGCGCTGAAGCTCGGCCTGCATCCGCGGCTCGCCTGCGTCGCGCTCGCCGGAAGCTGCGCCGCCGCGCTCGAATACAGCTCGTTTGCAAAATCGTCCCCGGACATGCAGCGCCGGTTCCTCGCAGACCTCGAACAGAAAGTCGCCCGCCTCGCGCCGCACGCTCCGAAAAATGCGGACAAATCCGCCGCGCTGCTCGCCGGATTCCCGGACAGAATCGCCCGGCGGACCGAAACCCACGGCGTCTACCAATTTCCCTCAGGGCGCACGGCGCGGCTTCCCAAAGAAGAGCTGCTCCGCGCCGCGTCCGTCCCGGAATGGATTGTCGCCCCGGAAGCCGGCGCAGGAGACTGCGAGGGGCGCATCTACTCGTACCTGCCGCTGGATTCCGCCGCCGCAGAAGAATGGATTTCCGCACGCGCACGGACGGAAGTCAGCGCCGTCTTTTCCGGCGGCGCAGTTCAAAAGACGCAGTCCGTCTGCTATGGAAAAATCGTGCTCTCGTCGAAAAAGCTTCCCGTCCAGCCGGAAGACTACGCCGCGGCGCTGTGCGCGGAAATCCGCAAGAACGGGCTGGAAATTCTGCCGCTTGACGAACCAATCCGGCAGCTGCTCCTGCGCGCCCGGTTTTGCGAACAGCAGCGCGCCGTGCCGGAGGCGGAGCAGAAATCTTCTGAAAAGGCATTGAGCGGGCGCGCGGAACTGTGGCTGGCGCCGTTCCTGCCGGGAAAGACGCGCGCCGATTCGCAGACTGTCTTCGACGCACTGCGCTGGCATTTGGACGGCGCGGACATCGACAGGAACGCGCCGCAGGAAATCACGCTGCCCAACGGAAAGAAGCGCCGGATACGCTACGAAATGCTTTCTCCGCCGCATGACAAGACGAAGCTCGTCGTCCGCCCCGTCCTCGAAATCATCATACAGCAGGTTTTCGGCTGCTTCAAAACTCCGAGCGTCATGGGAATGCCCGTCCTGCTGAAGCTGCTTTCACCGGCACGGCGGCCGCTGCAAATCACGGACGACCTTGAGCATTTCTGGACGTCCACGTGGCCGGAAATCTGCAAGGAAATGAAGGGGCGGTACCCCAAGCACAACTGGAATTACAAAACTTGCGACGATTGATTTGCGCAACGGACGCGCGGCTTCCGAACCGCGGCAGGGCGGCGGAGCAGTCCGCGGACTGCCGCAATCAGTCAGCCGGCAAAAAAGACGTGCTGCGCAAAAATCCGCACGCCGATTCCGATTAGAATCAGCCCGCCGAAAACTGCCGCATAGTCGTTGAGCATATCGCCCGTCTTTTTTCCAAGAAAAACCGCAGGAAGGCAGATGCAGAACGTCGTCGCGCCGATAACCGAAACGGAGCCATATATCGGCAGGCCGCCGCCTGACGACACCGCGGCAAGCGCGATTCCGACAGCGAGCGCGTCGATGCTCGTGGCGACGCCCTGCACAAAAAGCTCCCGGAACGAGACGCCCGCACGGCACTGCTGCATTCCGCCGCCGGCTTCATGCACGTCCCGCCGTCCATCGTCCCGCACTGCGGAACGCGCCTTCTTCGTCCGGCGGACGGCCGCGCAGTGCCTGACGCCGCCGAAAAGCATTTTTCCGCCCAAAAACGAAAGCAGGGCCAGCGCAATCCAGTGGTCAATCCGGCTGATAAATTCGTAGAAAAATGTTCCGCCGGCAAATCCAACCAGCGGCATGACTGCCTGGAATATTCCGAACGTCAGCGCGACTGCAAGGGCGTCCCTCACACGGATTTTGCAGAACCGCATTCCGTCCGTAATGCTGACAGCGAACGCATCGGCGGAAAGCCCGACGCCGAGCAGGATTGTTTCCCAAATTCCCATTCCACCGCTCCCGGATGCCCGCGCTTCTGTTCCGCGCCGTCACGCGAAGAAATGCAGGAACGAGAAGAACAAGTAGATGCTCGCGAAAAGCATCAGCACGTCTCCGACGGCATGAAAATATTTGATTTTGCGGAGGCTGCAAAAAACAAGTCCGACGGTGTAAAAAATTCCCGCCGTAACGAGCATTCCGGAGCTCCGTGCAGGCAGCGCGCGGTACAGCTGGTGGCAGCCAAAACGCCCCGTCCAGGAGAGAACTGGAT
>CAMWPF010000244.1 GCA_947176045.1 uncultured Treponema sp.
GGATATTCGATTCGGTTGTGGTAGTAGCTGACCAGCAGCTTGACGAACGCCGCCTTGATCCGCGTTATGTCGCGGAACGTCAGGTTGCAGTTGTCCAGCTGGTGGTGCTCGGCCTTCGCGTTGATGAGCGTCTGGATGAATTTGTCAAGCCGCTCCTCCGTCGGATTGTCCAACGTGCGGCACGCCGCCTCCACCGTGTCGGCGAGCATGACGACCGCGGACTCCTTGGACGACGGCGGATTGCCGTAATATGAAAAATCGGCCGGATTGACGTTCGGATCGAGCTTCCTCGCCTCCTCGTAAAAATAGGTGATCAGGCCGTTGCCATGATGCTCTTCGATGATGTCGATGACCTGGCGCGGAAGGTGCAGCTGGTGCGCCTTCTCGACGCCCTTGCGGACATGGCTGCGTATCACGGAAACAGAAAGCGACGGCTTCATGTCGTTGTGCTTGTTGACTCCGTTCGTCTGATTTTCCACAAAGTACTCGCTCTGATCCATCTTGCCGATGTCGTGGTAGTACGCGCCGACGCGCGCAAGCAGGGAATCCGCGCCGATGTCGCGGCAGGCGTTTTCCGCAAGCTGCGCGACCATCTGCGAATGCTGGTACGTTCCGCTCGCCATAACGCACATCTTGCGCATGATTGAATTGTTCAAGTCGCTCAAATCCATGAGGCGGAAGACGGACGCCGTGTTCAAAAGATATTCAACCGGCGTAACAAGTCCGAGCGCAAGTATGCCCGAAAGCAGCCCGTTCGCCGCCACTCCGCCGAGGATGACCGGCATCCGGACGAAATTCTCATTGAACACGCCGCCCATAATCACGATGATGACGATGTTGATGAACGCAAGCACGATCGAAACGAAAATCATGTCCAGGCGGCGCTCGATCTTCCGCACAATCCTGACTGCGGCGAGGCAGGAGGCCAGCGTGAACAGGAACGGAACGATTTCATACGCGCCCGCCTCGAAGACGCCGAACGACAGCAGGAAGGCGAAGAAGATCGTGCTGAGCTGCCCGAACAGGATCGCCTCGATCAGCACGAACAGCGGAACGGGAATCATGAGCGTCAGCGTGTAGGACGGATAGTCCAGCGGAAAGGCGATTTTGGAGCCGAACGTGCTCACTCCGTAGACGACAAGGAAGCAGAACACCTGGAACATCAGCTCGCGCAGCGAAATGCGCCTGCCGAACGACGCGAAGGCGAACAGCAGGCACCACAGCGTCAGCAGCAGGAGCAGGTACAGCTCGGAATTGGCGAACTCCCGGTAGTCCAAATACACCGGCGATTCCGCCCTCTTCTGCAGCTTCGCGTAGGCGTCCTCCGTAATCTCATAGCCGCGGCGGATGATCTTCTCGCCCTCTTCGATGAAGATCGGATTCATCTCATCCGCCGGAATCGAACGCGGCGCGGTGATGGTCTCGAACGCAATCTGCCCGACCTCAAAATCAGCCATATTGTAGGACGCGATGGTCTGGCTCGTCGCCATGTCGAAATAATTGATGACCGACGCCGCGCAGAACCCCACGACAATCAGCAGGATCACCGGATAGCGGTTCTTCACAAAGGCGCCGATGTCGCGGAACAGATGCACCGCGGCGCCCTTCTTCTTTTCATTCTGCTTCGTCTTGCTCATGTTCGTATGCCTTCACAATTTTTTTCACAAGGGGATTCCGGGCGCCGTCGTCCGCGCCGAGCCGCACCATTCCGATTTCAGGAACATCCGAAAGCAGCTTCACCGCATGGACAAGCCCGGAAGGAATTCCGCCGGGCAGGTCGACCTGCGAGGGATCCCCCGTGACAAATACTTTGGAACCTTCGCCCATACGGGTGAGGAACATCTTCATCTGCCCGCGCGTCGCGTTCTGCGCCTCATCCAGAATCACGACGCTGTCGGAAAGCGTCCGCCCGCGCATATACGCAAGCGGCGCGGCCTCCACCGCTCCCGACTCCACAAGGCGGCGCGCCGCCTCCCGCGGCAGCAGCGCGTCCATCGCGTCGTACAGCGGGCGCAGGTACGGACCGAGCTTCTGCTCCAGATCGCCGGGAAGGAAGCCGAGGCTCTCCCCCGCCTCGACGACAGGACGGGAAACAACCAGACGGGAGCGCTGGTGGGAAAGCACGAGCCGCAGCGCCTCCGCCACGGCAAGGAACGTCTTGCCGCTTCCCGCCGCGCCGCAGCAGAACACCACGTCATACGTCCGGAGCGCGGCGATATATTCCGCCTGATTGAAGCTGCGCGGATGCACAGTGCGCAGTCCGCCCGGAATGGCGATGGAAACGGATTTCGAGCCGCAGCGGCGGCCGATGTTCAGCACGGATGCAAGGACGTCCTGGCTTCCGCCGCCGCCCGCCACTTCGTCCGAAACGCGGTCGATGATGAACTGGAATTCCTGGCGCAGCGCGGCATCCCCGGTCTCAATGGAAAGCTCGTTTCCCCGTGCAAATACGGGAATTCCCAGATGTTCCTCGATGAGCCGTACATTACTGTCGTTGGCGCCGCAGATGCAGGAAAGGGTTTCTGCGTCTGGAACCACAATGCTATATTCCGAATTCAAAATCACCTAATTGTAAAGCGGCGCCCCTGTTTGGTCAAGCGCCGCCGTCCGCGCACGGCGGAAGCGCCGGAACAAGCCGGGCGGCGCCCCGTCACGGCGTCAGCCTCCATTCGCCGTAGTTGTCGATGATTTCCGTCTTCATCGCGGACATCGGACGCCACACGATCGAAATCGTTACATACGGGCTGAAGTCATAGTACGGCTGCCTGCCCGAACCGACGTCGGTCTTGAGGCGCGGCTCGATCTTGAACGTCGTCTTGAAGTCCCAGTCATGCATCTCATGGGTCAGCTCGAAGTTGAGGCTCTTGAGCTTGAAGCCGGAATTCTTGCGCAGCTCCTCGTCGTCGAAGCGGAATGAGTTGAGCAGATCCTTGAAGATGTTCGTCTCGCCGTTGATTCCGATTTCATTCCCGAAGTAGCGGTAGATGACGGAATTCCGGGAGGTTGCCGAGAACGTAAACGAAAGGAATTCATGCACCTTGAAGGAGACCGACGGGGAGAAGGTGAAGTAGCTGTTGGTCGGACGGAGCAAGTCCGCGACGATGCCGGTGGAAAGCCCCAGCCCCATGCTCACGCGGTTCTTCCACGTGTAGATTGTCTTCGTTCCCGGCGCGAATGAAAGCGACAGCGAGTACGGAAGGAAGTCCTGCTCCGCTCGCTGCACCCATCCTGTCGCCTCGTCAAAATCGTAGCCGTACGTGTACGACAT
>CAMWPF010000245.1 GCA_947176045.1 uncultured Treponema sp.
CCCACGACAGCGACCCCATTCGGTCAGGCTTTACATATTTTGAATGCCATTATAATCAAATAAAAAAAATAATTCAACCAAAAAAGCCGGCATGGACGCCGCCGCTTCCTGCGCGCGCAGGAAGCGGCGGACAGTTTCTGCCGTCCCGCCCCTGCGCGCAAAGCCATGCGACTACAGGACGCAGATCGGAACGAACGTCTCTGCCTTGAGCGACGCGCCTCCGATAAGCCCTCCGTCGATGTCCGGCTGGGCGAGCAGCTCCGCGGCGTTGGACGCCTTCATGGAGCCGCCGTACTGGATGATTGTCTCTTCCGCAACCTTCTCATTGTACAGCCTGGCGATATAGCCGCGGATGAACTTGTGGATTGCCTGCGCGTCGGCGGGAGTCGCCGTCCTGCCCGTGCCGATTGCCCACACCGGCTCATAGGCGATCGTCACGTTCTTCATCTGCGCCTCCGCAACGCCCGCAAGTCCCGCCGAAAGCTGGAACGCGCACACCTGCTCGGCCTCGCCGGCCTCGCGCTCGCTCAAAAGCTCGCCGATGCACAGGTCCACTTCCAGGCCTTCGTTCTGGGCGCGGCGCACCTTGCGGTTGATAAGCTCGTCGCTTTCGCCAATCTCGTGGCGGCGCTCGGAATGCCCCAGAATCACGCACTGCACGCCCAAGTCCTTGAGCATTTCGGTGGAAACTTCGCCCGTGTGCGCGCCGTTCGCGGTGGCGGCAACGTCCTGCGCCGCAAGGATGATGTTCGAGCCTTTAACAACCTGCGAAACCGCGTCAAGGTACACGAACGGAACGCCGATCATAAACTTGTTCGGCTTTCCCTTGAGCTGCTCCACAAGATCCTCCGCCAGGGCGACAGCCTCCGCCCTGCTTGTGTTCATCTTCCAGTTCCCGGCAATATAATGAGTGCGTGCCATAAAAAACTCCTCTAAAAATCGATTTTTTCTATAATAATCCAATTATCCGCGATGTGCAACCTTGCGGAACGGACGGAAACGCAAAAGGCAGTAGGAAAAACGCGCGCCGGATGCTATACTTCGCCCATGCACGAACGGAAATCCGCCGCAGGACGCGGCTTCTTCCCCACAGAAATCATATTCGCACCAACCAACAGCTGCAACCTGCGCTGCGCCCACTGCACCGTCCCAAAAGACGCCGGCCGCCTCGACATCGGCGAGGCGGAGCGCTTTCTCCGCGCCTGCGCGTCCGGGGCAGAGCCGGAATCCGGCGGAACCGCCCCGAAACGCCTGCATATCGAGCGCGTCGGATTTTCCGGCGGCGAGCCGTTCCTCTATCAGGAATTCATCGAACGGATTTCCGCAGCAGCCGTAGAAGAAGGGCTGCTGTTCGGCAGGATCATGACGAACGGACTGTGGTGGCAAAGCAAGGCGGAGCTGGCAGCTCGTCTGGAAGCCGTCCGCGACGCCGGATTCGACGGAAGGCTCGGAGTCAGCTTCGACGCGTTCCACGGCCAGAACGCAGGCCGCACCGCAGCATTCTGCCGCACGGCCATCGAAGTCTGGAACGACGCCGCGGCGGTCGAAATCCAAACCGCCGTTCCGCCCGGCGGACGGGAGTGCGCGCTCGCCCTTTTGGACGGATTTGCGGCGGAACTTGGCTGCACCGTCCGCGGAACGCTGAAGCGGACGCAGCGGCGCGGCGCGCTCATTCTGGAAGGCGGCGGCGCGTTCCTGACGGCATTCCTGTTTCCGCAGTCGTTCCGCGCGCAGGACAGAGAGGCGTGGCGCGCACGGAAGTGGTTTTCCGAAGACTTCTGCGAAGGCCCCGGACAGCTGCTGTACGTCCACCCCGACGGCTCCGTCGCGCCGTGCTGCGGCTTCGCCAACGGGAACGCCGCCCTCAAAATCGGAACCATCCGCCAGACTCCGCAGGAACTGCTCCGCGCGGCAGCGGAAAATCCGATGGTGCGCCGCTGCTATACGGACGGACTGTCCGCGCTGCGCCGGAAGATGAAGAAAGGCGGCGTCCGCTTCCCCGGAAGGACCGACGACAACTGCACGTTCTGCGACTTTGCCTGCGCCTGCACGGAGCAGGCGGACGCGTTCTGAACGGAAGCCGCAGACGGCAAAAAAATCCGCAGGAGCGCCTGCCCTGCGGATGCAGCCGGCTCCGTCCCGCATGGGCAGGACGGAGCGCACCGCCGCCTACTTCGTCTCGAGGCAGGCGATGCCTGGAAGCGTCTTCCCCTCAAGGAATTCCAAGGAAGCGCCGCCGCCTGTGGAGACATGGCTCATCTTCGACGCGAGGTTGAACTTGTTGACGGCCGCCACCGAATCGCCGCCGCCGACGACGGTCATCGCGCCGCGCCCCGTCGCCTCAGCGACAAGCTTCGCGACCGTCTCCGTTCCCTTCGCGAACGCATCGAATTCGAATACGCCGACCGGCCCGTTCCAGACGATGGACTTCGCAGCGCCGATCGCCGCCTTGTACAGTTCGATTGTCTTCGGGCCGACATCCATCGCCATCAGATCGTCGGGAATATCCGTTCCGTCCACTGCGACAGGAGCCGCGTCCGCGCTGAATTCCGCCGCCGCGACATGGTCGACCGGCAGGATGATGTCGACGCCCTTCGCCTTCGCGTCGGCGAGCAGCTTCTCCGCCGTCGGAATGAAGTCGTCCTCGACGAGGGACTTTCCAACCTTGAAGCCCTGCGCCTTGAGGAACGTATACGCCATGCCGCCGCCGATGACCAGCGACGAGGCGTTCTTCAGGAGGCTTTCCAGAACCGCAATTTTGGAGGAAACCTTCGCGCCGCCGATGATGGCGACCATCGGCTTTGGAGGATTGGTGACCATCGGCTCCAAATACGTGACTTCCTTCTCCATGAGGAAGCCGCCGACCTTGACGTCCATGAATTTCGCGATTGTCGCCGTGGAAGCGTGCGCGCGGTGCGCCGTTCCGAACGCGTCGTTCACGTAGACGTCGCCGTACCCCGCAAGCTCCGCCGCCATCTTCTCCTGCTCCGCCATGTCCTTGGAAGTCTCTTCCTTGTGGAAGCGGGTGTTCTCCAGCATCATGACAGCTCCGTCCGGCAGCGCGTCAACGGCTGCCTTCTGTCCGAGCGCGTCGGCGGCGAACACGACGTCCGTTCCCAGCACCTTCGCAAGATATTCGGAAACCGGCTTCATGCGGTTCTTGCCGTCGATGAACCGCTCCTTGTCTGCGTCGGTGAACGGCTTTCCCGCCTTCTCCGCCTTTTCAGCGGCCTTCTTGACGTCCTTCGCCGGGTCGCCGAGGTG
>CAMWPF010000246.1 GCA_947176045.1 uncultured Treponema sp.
GAACAAATCATATTTCTGCAAAAAATATTTGTAAACCGCTAAAAATACGAATTAACCAAGTTAATGAAAAAATAACTTGGTTAATTTTATAAATATAACTAAGCATTATTTTTTTTCTTTCTTTTGCGTATGTTTCAGTGTATACTTTCTTTCATGAAAGGTAATAAAAAAATTGTATATGAACGCCTGATGATTCTTTTCGCAGGCATTGTACAAATCATCGGCTTTGCAATCAGCATTACGATAAAAGACTTTTCAAAAGCGTTTGTTCCTTATTTTGAGATTATTGTTCCGCTCGTAAACGGTTCATGCGCAGGAATCTGCTTCATTCTTGTCGTATTTCCGAAATTCCGAGTTTTGCAGTCCGTCGTCCTTTTTGTTCAGGGAATTGTAATGACATTGAACAATATGATATTCCTAGGAGTCTTCTTATATTGCCTTGGAATTGTGCTTCTGTTTTGCTACGGCTATTTAAAATCCAAGCAAACTGCAAAGATCGCCGTCTGTACAATTGTATTGTTCATTTCTTTTCTACCTATTCTATATAAAAGTACTTTTACGTTCTGCATGGCGCTTGCATATTTGTTTTTCGTGCTTTTTTCATATTTCCACTTGTATTTTGTCATTAAAGAAAATCTGCTTGAACTGTTTCCATTTCTTGCTGATAAAATTTCAAACAGGGAATTGCCGGAACCCGGCAGTGCGATAAAGCTTGCTGATTACGGACTTTCAGAACGACAAATAACAATCATAAAGGAATATAAAAAGGGGGCTGCAAATTACAAAAAGCTTGCAGGCAGCCTGTATACAAGCGAATCGACGATAAAGCAGGAGATGTCAAAAATCTGTAAAAATCTTGGCGTAAAGAATGTGGAAATGCTCCTGCTTGTGCTGAATCAATATGAAATTGAATGACTTTCCGCACGTGCGAAAAATCCCGGAAATCAGCAAAATAAAAACACAACTTGAAATTTCCATGGTATAATTGGCGGTATGAAAAATGCTGAATCTGAAACTACGGGCTGCGGGCGCGCGCGTCCTGCGCGGCTCACGGGCATCGCCGTTCCGCTGGGCGCGGTATATACGAAGAAGGAAATGGCTGTCGGCGAGTTCACGGTCCTTCCCGAGCTTGCGAAATTCTGCAAGAAGGCGGGGCTTGGAATCATCCAGCTGCTCCCGGTGAACGACACCGGCACGCAGTCGTCGCCGTACAGCGGACTTTCGGCGTTCGCCCTGCATCCGCTCTACATCGACATCAGCGCGCTTCCCGAATTCAGCGCGCTGTACGAATCCGACGCGAAATTCGCGAAGAAGTACGATGCGATGCTCAAGAAATTCCCCTACGACGGCGCGACGCGCTACGACTATCAGGGAATTCTGGACGCGAAGACGGAGCTTCTGGAAGCGCTGTACGCATCAACGGACATCGCCGCATCGGGGGCGGCGTCGGACGAGCTGGAAAAATGGATCAAGAAGAATCCGTGGATTGCGAGCTACGCCGTCTACAAGAACCTCAAGAAGAAATACCGGCAGTCCACATGGAAGGACTGGAAGAAGGAAGACCAGACGCCGGGCGCGGCGGAAATCAAGCGGCGCTGGAACTCGGCTCCGGCGAAGAAGGAGCACCTGTTCTACGCGTGGACGCAGATGCGGGCGGCGCAGCAGTTCCGCGCGGCGTCGGCGGCCGTCAGGAAGGCGGGAATCATCCTCAAGGGCGACATGCCGATTCTGATGAACGAGGATTCCTGCGACGCGTGGGCGCTTCCGGAAATCTTCAACCACGACCTGCGCGCCGGCTCCCCCGTGGACGGCGAGAATCCTGCCGGACAGAACTGGGGCTTTCCGACGTACAATTGGGAATACCTCAAGGAGCATCAGTTCGGCTGGTGGGTTGACCGCCTGAAGTCCGCGGAGCAGTATTACGGGGCGTACCGCCTCGACCATATCCTCGGCTTCTTCCGCATCTGGGCGATTCCGGCGCGGGATACGACGGCGGTTTTGGGGCATACGGTGCCGTATGTGCCGGTTTCCCGGCAGGAGCTGTACAATGCGGGGTTCGACGACGGCCGGATCCGCTGGCTTTCGCAGCCGCACGTTCCGACAGGGCTTGTCGAGGACATCACGTGGAACCATGACGCCGCCTGCGCAATCCTCGGCCAGTTCATGAACCGCATCGGCGGCGAGGAGCTGTGGCTCTTCAAGCCTGAGCTGAAGGGCGACAAGGACATCTGCGAGGCCGACTTGGGCGCATGGTGCGGCGAGGACGCCGCGCGGCGCATCAAGGACGCGCTTTCCCGCTGCTGGCGCGACCGCTGCCTGATTGCGCTTTCGGAAGATTCCTTCGTTCCCGTCTGGACGTATTACGAGTCGTCTGCATGGAAGTCGCTCAGCGACGATGAGCGCGGCCGCCTCAAGGGACTGATCGACCATGCGGAATGGGAGCAGTCCCGGCTGTGGGAGCGGCAGTCGGATGAAATCCTTTCCACGCTCACCAGTTCGGTCGGCATGGTGCCGTGCGGCGAGGACTTGGGCGCGGATCTGCCGTGCCTGCCGTCCGTCATGGACAGGAACGGCATCCTTGCGCTCCGCGTCATCCGCTGGTGTCGCCGCTGGAAGGAGCAGCCGGTGCAGCCGTACATTCCGCTCGGCGAGCTTGCGCCGCTTTCCGTCGCGACGTCCGCCGTGCATGACTCTCCGACGCTGCGCCAGTGGTGGCAGGAGGATCGGAACGGCGCCGCGCTGTTCGTGCGCACGCACCCGGAGTGCTTCGGCGTGGATCCGGGCGACTGGAACGCGGTTGAGGCGGCGGCCGCCGCGCCGTTCTCGCCTGCGGCGGCGGAGGGCTTCCTTTCGACCGTGGCGCGCGCGGCGAGCGTCTGGTGCATCCATCCGGCGCAGGACTTCCTTTCATTGGAGGAGCGGTACTGGCTTTCCAATCCGCAGGACGAGCGCGTCAACATTCCGGGCTCCGTTTCGGAATTCAACTGGACGTACCGCCTTCCGGCGCTGCTTGCGGAAATCAACAAGGACGAGAATTTAATTGCCAAAATCAAGCGCATTGCAGCTTTGCACAATGGGGGAAACCAATGAGAATTTCTTACAATGAATTTCATGTCGGCAGGAAGATCCGCGACGTCTGCCAGTTTGACGGCCGGCTTTACGCGTCGACGGGAATCGTCATCATCGCCGACTTGAAGAATGTCCGCATCTTTGCGGAAAAG
>CAMWPF010000247.1 GCA_947176045.1 uncultured Treponema sp.
GGGCTTCCGATTTTGGGCGATACATTGTACGGCGCGCCGGAATTTGAGCGGATGGTGCTTCATGCGCACCGTCTGGATTTTCCGCAGCCAGATGCCGGCGCGCGGATTTCGGTCTCCGCGCCGCTTCCTGAGCCGTTCGTCCGGCTGTTTCCGCCGGAGGGGGCGCGTTGACAGAATGCAGGCAGAAAAATGAGCTGTTTTTTATTGACGAATGAGAGAGCGTTTTGCTATCTTAGATATAAAGAAAACGGCCGGTTGTGTTGGAACTCCGCACGATCTGCCTATGTGAAAATCAGGAAAGAATCATGAAAGAATCGGAAAAGGCGCAGGACGAGACAGAGGAAGTGAACGAGGCTTCCATGGAGCAGCCTGCTGCGGAAGGTGACGGCGCGGAACAGTCCGCGGATGCCGGAGGACGGCCGGAGGAAGCTTCGGAGGCGGATAGGATCGCCGCGCTGGAAAAAGAGAATGCAGAGCTGAAGGATCAGCTTTTGCGCCGTGCGGCGGATTTCGACAACTACCGCAAGCGTATGCTCAGGGAAAAGCAGGAGACGGCGGAATACGCCAATTCGAACCTGCTTGCTGACTTGCTGGAAAGCCTTGACAACTTTGACCGCACGGTGGAAGCGGCAGACAAGGCGAAGGACGCGAAGTCGATTGCCGACGGCGTGAAGATGATCAGCAAGAATCTGGTGAAGATGCTTGAGGACAAGTACAGTCTGGTCAGCTACGGAAAGGTCGGCGACGTGTTCAATCCCGACGAGCATCAGGCGATCGGCAGCGCGGAGGGCGACGTCAAGGAGCCGGTTCTTAAGGAAGTGTATTTGAAAGGATACAAATTGAAGGAAAAGATCATCCGCCATGCGAAGGTGATGGTCGCGATGCCGGCTGAGTCCGGGAGCCAGTAGCATGATTTGGAAAATGCGTGGCATTTTCCATAAGTAAAGTTGCAGTATAGAGGAGCTTGATATGTCGAAGATAATTGGAATTGATCTTGGAACAACGAATTCGTGCGTTGCAGTGATGGAGAACGGCGAGCCGGTCGTCATTCAGAATTCTGAGGGCGGACGCACGACGCCGTCCATCGTCGGATTTACGGCGAAAGGGGATCGGATTGTCGGCCAGCCTGCCAAAAACCAGATGGTCACCAATCCGAAGAATACGGTTTATTCCGTGAAGCGCCTGATCGGACACCGCTTCAACGAGCTGAAGGGCGAGGCGACGAAGCTGCCGTACACAGTCCTTGATCACGGCGAGGACGTGCGCGTTCAAATCGAGCAGAACGGCGAGAAGAAGGAGTACAGCCCGCAGGAAATCAGCGCGTTCGTCCTTCAGAAGATGAAGAAGACGGCGGAGGATTACCTTGGCGAGCCGGTGACGGAGGCTGTCATTACGGTTCCTGCGTACTTCAACGACGCGCAGCGCCAGGCGACCAAGGACGCCGGAAAAATCGCCGGACTGGATGTGAAGCGCATCATCAACGAGCCGACGGCGGCGTCACTTGCGTTCGGCTTCAACAAGGATCAGAAGCAGGACAAGACGATTGCCGTATACGATCTTGGCGGCGGAACGTTCGATATTTCCATTTTGGAACTGGGCGACGGCGTTTTTGAAGTCAAGTCCACCAATGGCAACACCCATCTTGGCGGCGACGACTGGGACCGTGCGGTCATCAACTGGCTCATCGATGAATTCAAGAAGGATACGGGAATCGACCTTTCTGCGGATCCGATGGCGATGCAGCGCCTGCGCGAGGCGGCGGAAAATGCGAAGATCCAGCTTTCCGCGCAGACGACGACGGACATCAACCTTCCGTTCATTACGGCGGACGCTTCCGGTCCGAAGCACCTTCAGAAGTCGCTGACGCGCGCGCAGTTCGAGCAGATGACGGACAGCCTGTTCGAGGCAACGAAGGAGCCGTGCGAGAAGGCGCTCAAGGACGCGGGCATCAGCGCCGACAAGATTGACGAAGTGCTTTTGGTCGGCGGCTCTTCCCGTATGCCGAAGATTCAGGAAATCGTCAAGCAGATTTTCGGAAAGGAAGGAAGCCGCTCGGTGAACCCGGACGAGGCTGTCGCGGTCGGCGCGGCGATTCAAGGCGGCGTCCTCAAGGGCGACGTCAAGGACGTCCTGCTTTTGGACGTTACGCCGCTTTCCCTTGGAATTGAGACGATGGGCGGCGTGTTCACAAAGCTCATTCCGCGCAATACGACGATTCCGACGAAGAAGAGCCAGATTTTTTCGACGGCGGCGGACGGACAGACGGCGGTTTCAATCCATGTCTTGCAGGGCGAGCGTGAGATGGCCGCCCAGAACAGGACGCTCGGCAACTTCGACTTGGTCGGCATTCCTGCGGCGCCGCGCGGCGTTCCTCAGATCGAAGTAACGTTCGACATCGATGCGAACGGCATCGTCCACGTTTCCGCGAAGGATCTGGGTACGGGCAAGGAGCAGCACATCCAGATCACCAGCTCCAGCGGTCTCAGTGAGGACGAAATCAACCGCATGGTCAAGGACGCGGAGGCGAATGCAGAGGCGGACAAGGAGAAGCGCGAGGCGGTCGATGCGAAGAACGAGGCGGACAGCTTGATCTACAGTACGGAAAAAAGCCTCAAGGATTTGGGCGACAAGGTTTCCGGCGGCGACAAGCAGAAGATCGAGGATGCGGTCGCGGACTTGAAGAAGGTGCTTGAAGGCGGCAGCACTGCGGACATCAAGGCGAAGACGGAGGCGTTGAAGCAGGCGTCATATAAGATTGCGGAGGAAGTCTACAAGCAGCAGGCGGCGCAGCAGCAGTCAGGAGGCGCGGCTGGAGGCGCTGATGCCGGTACAGACGGCGCTTCGTCCGACAAGGCTGGCGGCGGCTTTGATAAAGGCTCCGCGGAAGACGTGGATTATGAAGTTCATGACGACAAATAAACTGTCCGAGGCTGAAGAATAGTCACTGACCCCCACCGCAACACGTTGCGTTGGGGGTGTTTTTTTGATATAGTAAAAGTAAGGTTTGAAAAATGGCGAAGCGTGATTATTATGAAGTTCTTGGCGTGGAGAAGGGCGCCTCTGCGGATGAAATCAAAAAAGCGTACAGGAAGCTTGCGGTAAAATATCATCCTGACAGGAATCCCGGCGACAAGGAAGCCGAAGCGAAATTCCGGGAGGCGACGGAAGCGTATGAAGTGCTTTCTGATGAAAAAAAGCGTCCCCTCTATGACC
>CAMWPF010000248.1 GCA_947176045.1 uncultured Treponema sp.
GCTGATGGTGAGTCCGCGGTCGGTTTCGGTAACGGCGACGTCCTTCAATCCCAGCTCTTCGACCGACTGCGTGAGGCGGCGGCGGTTTTCATCCGTGCGGAAGCGCTCCCATTCGGTAACTTCCGCGCGCGCCGTACCCTGAAACTTGATGACGTCGCCGCCCGCGGTCTCAATGATGATGCGGAACTGCTCGCGGTAATGGTCGATCATGCCGCGCTCGTTGTCCCACCAGATGGTCTGTTCGGACACTCCCATTGTATAGGCCGGCAGGCTGCGGAACTCCATGCGGGCGGCGTCCGGCGCGGCGGGACTTTGGAAATTCATCGAATAGCTCACTTCGACGACATTGAACGTCCGCCCGCTTTCCGCGTCCGCCTCATCGCCGACGTACCGGTAGGAAGCCACGAACGGAACGATGAACGGCTCTTCAATTCCGAACGTCCGGCGCATGTCGTGCGCCTCATGGCCTTCAGCCGTCCATGTGCCGCCGGGCTTCAGCGGCGTCTCCGGGAATACCGGAACGTTCCGGACGGTGGGCATGAAGCAGCTGCTGTCGATTTCATACTGCCCCGTCGCAGTTCGGCGGAAGGCGCTCCGGTACTCTTCGCCCCATGAAAATCCGCCATGAACGCCCGTCGAATGCTCGCTCGTCATAAACGTCGCCTCCAGCGACGCCGTGCCACTGCTGTCAACATCGGAAACCGTACAGAAAATCCGGTTGAGGATTTCGGCCCGGTGGCTCAGCCTGCCGTTCACGAAGACTTCCTCATCCACTGTTGACAGGATCCTGCTCTGGTCGCCGGGCGCGTGCTGGAACCGGAACAAAACCGCCGGAGGTTCCGAAGATGAAGGCGCCGCATCCTGAGCGGACTGCGCCGGCGAAGAAGCGGCGGATACAAGGAGCAAAACCGCTGGAAGCAGGCGCGCAGGACGCCGGCAGGCGCGGCTTGTTTTGTCATAACGTGCATTGTTCATACAAACTTCCTGAATTGCAAAGTGTCGGCGGGAAATTCTGCCGTCCGCCGCCCGGACTCCGCCAGATTCCGGACGGACGCCCTTGTTATTATCGGCGGCAGGCGGTATCTTTTCCAGTATATGGCAGAATTTTTCCTCCGCATGAAGAACCTTTTGGACGCCGCTCCAGTTACAGTCCGCCTTGCGCTGATCGTCCTCGCCGGATGCGCCGCGCTCGTCCTTGCATTTTTCGCAGGAAAGACGGCGGGCGCGCTGAACGCGGAACGGAAATACCTCCGCCGCATAAAGCATGACCGCGCCGACGCGGTGCGGCGCTCCCGCGCGGCGCTCGGCGGACAGCTCGCGGAGCAAGTCGCGCCGTTCCTGCCTGGATTCCCCTGCAATCCGGCGGACGCCCGCTTCGTCGGAAAGCCGGTCGACTTCGTCGCCTTTCCCGGCGCGGCGGACGGCGGCTCTGTAGATGAAGTCTTGTTTATAGAAGTAAAGTCAGGCTCCTCCGCCCTGTCCGCCCGCGAGCGGGAGGTCAAAAACGCCGTCGAACGCGGAAGCGTCCGCTACATCGAATACCGCGTCCCTGCCGAATGACTCCTCGCGCTCCTGCCCCTTCCAATTCCCAAACGCTCCGCTTTATGGTATTCTACAGCCGAGGTTTTGTATGTCAGGAAATTCGTTCGGTTCGGTTTTCAAGGTAACGACGTTCGGCGAAAGCCACGGCGCGGCAATCGGCGCAGTCATCGACGGCTGCCCCGCCGGAATTCAAGTGGATGTCGGCAGGATCCAGGCCGCGCTCGACAGGCGGCGCCCGGGCGCGGCAGTCAACGGCATCGCGTCCGCGGCGGTCACGCAGCGCAGCGAGCCGGACACGGCGGAAATCTGCTCCGGCGTCTTTGAAGGCATTTCCGAAGGAACGCCGATCGCCATTCTGATCCGGAACACGTCCCAGCGCTCCGGCGACTACAGCAACCTCGCCGACACATTCCGTCCCGGACACGCGGACTTCACCTACGACGCAAAATACGGCTTCCGCGACTACCGCGGCGGCGGGCGGGCGTCAGGACGGGAGACGGCGGCGCGGGTCGCCGCCGGCGCAGTCGCCGCGATGCTGCTGGAACGGCACGGCATACGCGCGACCGCGTACACTGTGCGCGCCGCTGGAATTTCCTGCAAAACAAGAGACCTTTCCTGCATCGGGCAGAATTCCATGCGCGCACCGGACAACGAGGCGGCTTCCCGGATGGAGGCGGAAATCGGCCGGCTGCGGCGCGCGGGGGATTCCGCCGGAGGCATCGTCGAATGCCTCATCACCGGCGTTCCCGCAGGGCTTGGCGAGCCGGTGTTCGACAAGCTGGACGCGGAGCTTGCGAAGGCAGTGCTTTCCATCGGCGCGGTGAAGGGCGTGGAATTCGGAGACGGATTTGCCGCCGCGGACGCGCACGGAAGCGGGAACAACGACCCGATGCGCGCTGTGGAAGGCGCTGCCTCGTTCTCCTCCAACCATGCGGGCGGCATCCTCGGAGGCATTTCAAACGGAAGCGACATCGTGTTCCGCGCCGCCGTCAAGCCGGTGCCGAGCATCTTCCTGCGGCAGCAGACCGTCCGCCGCGACGGCACGCGCTATGCGGACGCGGAGCTTGAGATCAAGGGCAGGCACGACGTCTGCCTCTGCCCGCGGATTGTCCCCGTCGTCGAGGCGATGGCGGACATCGTCCTTGCCGACATGCTGCTGCGCGCCAAGGCCGCGCGCGCAGGCTGACGGGCGGAGGATTCATGAATTCCGAAACGAAGAAGCGGCTCCTGCTGATTTCCGCAGTTCCGGCGGCACTGCTGCTGGCGTTCGCCGCAACTGTCTGCGCGCGCGCCGTGCAGATCAGGCGTCCGTCCGCCATGACGGAGCTGTCTGCGGCCGAGCAGGAGGCGCTGGACGCCGTCCTTGACGGACAGTACCCGTCCCGCCGCGAAATCCTGCATCCGCTGCCGTACCCGGTCACGCCGGCGGAGCTTTCCGTGGGCGCACGGAGCGCGATCGCCGTCGACGCCGCCAACGGGAACATCCTCTATGAAAAGAACGCGGACGAAGCGATTTCGCCCGCCTCCATGACAAAGCTCGTCGTCATGTACGTCGTCTTTGAAGAAATCGCTGCCGGAAGGCTTTCGATGGACGACGTGGTGCCGCTGCCGCCCGAATCCTGGGCGTGCAATATGCCG
>CAMWPF010000249.1 GCA_947176045.1 uncultured Treponema sp.
CCCCCCCCCCCCCCCCCCCCCCCCCCCCCCCCCCGCCCCCCCCCCCCCCCCCCCGCCCCCCCCCCCCCCCCCCCCCCCCCCCCCCCCGGCGGGGCCCCAAACTATTTCTCTATGAACGCCACCTTTCTGTTTTTCAGGATGCGGCGCGCCTTTCAAAGTGCGCGTTCCTTCCGCGTTATTGCTTTTTTGACAGTCTGTTTGTGCGCCGCGTCTGCTTTTGCGCAGGAGGACCGCTTCTGTCTGCGGATGGGAAACGGCGGCGGCACGGGATTTCAAAACCTTGGAGCAGACGTGTCGCTGACATACGGACATGAAGGGAAGTTCTTTCATGCAGGCGGCGGAATTCAATACAACGCCGGCGACATCAATCTGACAGGTCATTTTCTCTTTGATTTGAACGCAAAAACACGCCTGTTTCAGTGGACATTCTCCGCAGGGCCGCTGCATCATATCGGATTTCCAGAAAAGACAGTTGTCGGGCAGGATGTCTTTTTGTGCCTTGCGCCGAAGCTTGTGGTTCTGGCGTCGCGCACGGAAATCCGGCTTGCCGGCGGCGCAGGAATATCGGCGATGACGCTGCACGGCGTCATTAAAAATCCGATGACGTTCTGGGATTTCAACGCATTTTTCAGCGCCGCAGTTTCCCAGCAGGTGGGCATCGTCCGTTTTTCCGGGGCGTTTGCGACGTGCTCGTATTTCCGCTACGACTTTCCGAGCGTTCCGCGGATTTCTGCGGAAATCGACATTCTCTGCACGGAATCGATGACGCTCGGCGCCGCGGCGCTGTTCCAGTGTTCTGAATTTGCGAAAAAGTGCCAGAATACGGTCCTCACTGATTTTTATATACAGGCGGTTGTGCGGTATGCGTTGTAGCAATGCTGGAAGGGGAATTGGAATCAGGCGCGTCCTGCGCAGTCTGCCGGTGATTTTGGGAGCGGTTCTGGCGGCCGCATGCACGTCCGACGGAGCGCCGTCCGGCAGCATCTTCTTTGTAACGGAGCGTGCGGCAGCATTTTTAGAGCTGGAGGATGATTTTTCGGAATTCTATACGGCGGTGGTGCTTTCCGACACTCATTTCAGCGCCGGCCGGGAGCTGCCGGAAGCGTATTGGCAGTGGCTTGATGAAATGTCGGAAGAACGGCGGACGCCGCGGCTGTGCCTGGTGCTCGGCGACATCGCGAACCAAGGGCTTCCCGATGAATACGCGCTGTACAATGAATTTGTCCGAAATATGGAGGTGCGCGGAATTGCAGTCTACGGAATTCTCGGAAACCACGACGTCTTTGAAAGCGGGGATTACGGCCGAAATTATATTGCCGCCGTAGCGCCTCATGCGGCGTGCTATGTCGTTCGGACGCCGCGGCTGTCCTATTATTTTCTGGATACGGCGGACGGACTGGTCGGACTGCCGCAATATTCCGCACTGGCGGCGCAGATGGCGTCGGATTCCAATCCGAAAGTCGTCCTGTCGCACGTTCCATTGTATTCGCCCGTCTCGAGCGGTATTTGGTACCGCATGAAGAATGCTGCCGAGCGAGCGCGGCTGCTTTCCCTGCTTGCAGGACACGACGTCTGCCTGTTTTTGTGCGGACATCTGCACGAACATTTTGATTACGACATGGGCGCCTTTCAGGAAGTCATCGTTGATTCTGTGCAGGAGCATTGCAGCTGGGGCTTCTGACGGTGGACGAATCTGCCGGCGAATTTCGATACGAGAACTTTCAGTTTTAATGCGGACGGTATTTGTGCCGAAAAAGCGGAAAAACTTGAAAACGGCAGGAAAGCGCCGTATATTTGAACCATATTTCAGATGCAGATCAGGAGGCTTTGTATCATGAAGAACCGTTCAAAAATCTATATGGCGCTGACAGGACTTCTGCTGGTTGCGACGGGCATCATCTGCCTATGCCATACGGGCGCGACAATTTTTGCCGTCGCGTGGCTCATCGGGCTTCTGACGTTGTTCACGGGCGTTTCATCGTTGATTTTTTATTTCAGAACTAATGCCGTCGTCGGTTCCGGGTTTTTGTTCGCGGCGGTTGCGGACGTCGTCCTCGGCATTATCTTTCTGTGCAACAATTTTTTGGTCGCGTCCGTCCTGCCGTTTGTTTTTTCGTTCTGGGTTTTGTTTTCCGGCATCGACATCGCAATCCGTTCGGCGGACTACAAGCAGGTCGGATTCAAAGGCTGGTGGATTATTCTGATTCTCGGCATTGCTGCGATGGTTTTGGGAATTGTTTCGCTGCTTGAACCAGTGCTTGGCGTTGTCGCGATTACGATGCTTGTCGGCATTGCGCTGATTTTGCGGGGCGCGGGATATTTTGTTGCGCTCGCCGGAATCCGCAAATTTGAACGGCTGTAGCGGACTGAAGTCGCACGGAATGCGCCTTGGGGCGCCTGCCGCCGCCGTATTCCGTGCGTTCCGCGCGTCAATTCCGCACGGCTTGACCTTTCAAAGCGAAATGAAATACAATGAACGGGCTTGCTGCCGTACAGGATGTGGCAGGTTGGCGTCTATAACACGGAGGCCGTCAGTTATAGCCTGGCTATATAGGCGGCGTTGGAATGTTATAGGAGGGGCGTTTTTATGGAAAATATACTGAAAGTCAATTTGTATGTGGACGGCAATTATTTGTACCACATTGCAAACTACATCCAATATGGTGTGGATGAAGGCTACCGCTCCGTCATCGATTGGGGCAGGCTCATTTCGTACCTTCTTTCGTTCCTTCAAGATAAGGAAGGGCAGCGTTGCGCGGTGAATGTCAAGAAGTACTTCATCGGCTCGGGCGCCGGATATGACGAGCGGAGGCAGGGATTTTACAACGCCATCGAATATGCCGGCATTCAGCGCATTTCATTTCCGCTCAAGAGCGCGGTCGCCCAAAATGGAAGGATTGGCCTGAAGGAAGACGCCGTGGACACGTTGTTCACGTTCACGGCGTCCAAGGATTTTTATTCCGTTTCGCGCGAAGACCGCCCGGACATTATATGCATCGCTGCGGGCGACTCGGACTACATTCCGCTGGTGGAAGGATTGAAATCGGAAGGGGCGCGCATCGCCTGCATGTACTTTGACTTTACGTCGACGACGTCGACCACC
Organism: uncultured Treponema sp.; assembly: GCA_947176045.1. Classification (GTDB taxonomy): domain Bacteria; phylum Spirochaetota; class Spirochaetia; order Treponematales; family Treponemataceae; genus Treponema_D. Next base: position 3,104 of record CAMWPF010000249.1, read on the forward strand.
CGTGCGAGCCAGCTCCTGCTTGAGAAAAGCGACTACATCATCAACTTGGAGACGTTGCTCAAAG
>CAMWPF010000250.1 GCA_947176045.1 uncultured Treponema sp.
CACGTGGGCGGTCAAGGACGACCACCATGCGACGATCGTCCGCCAGCAGCGCACGCTCGGCAATTCGACCGACTGGGAGCGCGAGCGCTTCACGTTGGACGAAGGGCTTTCCAAGGCCGTCCGGGACGTCTTCGTCACGTTGTACGAGCGCGGCTTGATTTACAAAGGGCACTATCTGGTGAACTGGTGTCCGCGCTGCGGAACGGCGCTTGCCGACGACGAAGTTGACCATACGGACACTGCCGGCGCCATGTACCATATCTGGTATGAATTTGCGGACGGCCCTGCGCCGGACGGCTCCACAAAAATTGAAATTGCGACGACGCGCCCGGAGACGCTGCTCGGCGATACGGCGGTCGCGGTGAATCCCGAGGACGGGCGCTACACGGCGGTCGTCGGGAAGCGGCTCAAGCTGCCTTTGACGGACCGCACGATTCCGCTCATCGCTGATTCCTATGTAGACAAGGAATTCGGTACCGGCATGGTGAAGATTACGCCGGCGCACGATCCGAATGACTGGCAGGTCGGCCGGCGGAACAATCTGGAAGTCATCAACATCTTGAATCCCGACGGCACGCTCAACGAGAACTGCCCGGAAAAATACCGCGGGCTTTCCTGCGCGCAGGCGCGCGCTGTGATTGTCGAAGACTTGAAGGCGGCGGGACTGTTCAAGGGCGAGGAAAAAATCACCCACTCCGTCGGACACTGCTACCGCTGCGGCACGGTCGTCGAGCCGTATTTGAGCGACCAGTGGTTCGTCAAGATGCGCCCGCTCGCAGACAAGGCGCTTGCGGCGTGGAAGCGGGGCGAAATCGTCTTCTATCCGCGCAAGTGGGAGAACACGTACAGCCACTGGCTGGAGAACATCCGCGACTGGTGCATCAGCCGCCAGCTGTGGTGGGGGCACCGCATTCCCGTCTGGTACTGCGCGCAGTGCGGCGGGACGATCGTTTCGCGGACGGATCCGCATTCCTGTCCGAAGTGCGGCGCGCCCGCCGACGCTTTGGAGCAGGATCCCGATGTCCTCGACACGTGGTTCAGCTCATGGCTGTGGCCGTTCAGCGCGCTCGGCTGGCCGGAGCGGACGGCGGACTTCGAGCGCTTCTATCCGACGACGGCGCTCGTTACGGCGTACGACATCATATTCTTCTGGGTCAGCCGGATGATTATGGCGGGGCTGGAATTTACGGGAAAGGCGCCGTTCCGCGACATCTACATCCACGGACTAGTCCGCGACAAGCAGGGGCGCAAGATGAGCAAGTCCCTCGGAAACGGCATCGATCCGCTGGAAATCGTGGACGCCTACGGCTCGGACGCCTTCAAGTTCACGCTGGGCTTTATGTGCGCCCAGGGGCAGGACGTCCTCATCGACAAGGATTCCTTCAAGCTGGGAAGCCGCTTCGCCAACAAAATCTGGAACGCGGGCCGCTACATCCTCGGCAACCTTGAGGGGCGGACGCTGGTGCCTGTTTCCGATGCGGAATTGACCGAACTGGATCGCTGGATCTATTCGCGCCTCGACAAGGCCGTGCGCGAGGAGCGGGCAGCGCTGGAAGGCTACCGCTACAACGACGCGGCCGCCGCCATCATGGAATATTTCTGGAACGAATTCTGCGACTGGTATGTGGAGGCGACCAAGCTTTCCTTCCGCGGCGGCGACGGGCATGAAAAGGACCGCGCCGTCTCCGTCCTTCTGAACGTTCTGGAAGAAAGCCTGCGCCTCCTCCATCCGTTCCTGCCGTTCGTCACGGAGGAAATCTACGGAAAGCTGCCGCTTGCGGACATCGCCGGAAACCGCCGGAAGGCCGGCGCCAACGCCATCCTTTCCGCTTCTGATTATGAAGGGCTGCTCATCAATGCGCCGTTCCCGGAGGCGAACGACTGCCGCGTTTCGGCGGAAGTTGCGGCGCGCTTTGACGCGCTCAAGGACGTTATCGGCAGGCTGCGTGCGCTGCGGATTGAATGCGGATTCGACCCGGCGGCGAAGCTGCACGCCGCGATTCTTGTGGTGCCGGGAAGCGCCGCGGAAGTCTGCCGCGAGAAGACGGACATGATCGCGCTTTTGGCGGGAACTGCCGCCATCGAGTTTGTGGACGAAAAGCCGGCGCGTTCCATCGGAACGGTCGGAACCGGATTCGAGGCGTTCATTCTGGTGGATGAGTCTGTCAACACGGAGCAGCTGCTCGCTCGCTTCCAGAAGCTGCTGGAAGGCGAGAAGGCGTCCGTGAAGCGCAGCGAGGCGAAGCTGTCCGGCACGTTCGCCGCCCATGCTCCGGCGGACGTCGTCGCGGCAGAGCGGGAGAAGCTGGAGGAAAGCCGCCGCAGGATCGAAAAGCTTTCGTCCTATATAGAAAGCCTTTAGCTCCGCGCCGGAAGTGCGGCGGAGCATCAGCAGGGAGGTGGTGTATGAAGTATGAGATGCAAGTTGACAAGCCGATGCAGATGGATACGCAGCATATGCTGCAGTTGAAGAACATTTTTCTTGCTCCATATATGCAGCTTGCGACGGAACTAGTCGGAAAGCTCCGCCATGCCGGCGGCAATATGTTCCGCCATCAAATCGACACGATGTCCATACTCATCGACTACGGATACATCGACTCTGTGCTGCTGAAGGCGGCGTGCGTCCATGATGTGATAGAAGACATTCCCGGATTCGACCGCCAGCGCATCGTGCAGGTTGACGAGGATGGACAGGCCGTCTGCGACCTTGTGCTGGAAGTGACCAAAAAGGAAGGGCAGGCCAAGCCGGATTACTTGCAGCAGATTATCGCGCGCGGCAGCCAGAAGGCGAAGGTGCTCAAGTGCGCCGACCGGATCAGCAACATGACAAGCCTCGGCTTTGTAACAAATCCTTCCTTCATCGAACGGTACTGCGACGAGACGGAATTCTACATTCTGCCGATCGCCCTTGAAGTCGACTACAATATGTATCAGGAATTGATCACGCTCATCATCACGCGCCGGAAGTATCTTGAGGATTCCGGCTACATCGAGCAGCAGAAGCGGTTGAAGGCGCAGGCGGACTGACATGAAGCATGGATTTCTGCGCGCCGCCTGCGCAAGTCCGGAGCTTTCCGTTGCGGACTGCGCGTTCAATGCGGAACGGATTGTTGACGCGGTCCGCGCCGCCGCAGAGCAGGGCGCCTCGCTGGTCGTGTTC
>CAMWPF010000251.1 GCA_947176045.1 uncultured Treponema sp.
CTGCGAGCGGCTCCGCCGCCTTCAAGGAGTTGACCCGGGCACACTTTTCCGCGCTGACTTCATACTTTTCCGCAATGGAATCCACCGTCTCTCCACCCGTTTTAACCGTATACAGAATTCCCGGCATCGATGGAATCTTCAAATACTGCCCCGGCTGAATCAAGCGCGACTGGTGGATGTTGTTCACGCTGATGATTGTATCCTGCGTAACGTCAAAGGAATCCGCGATGAAGCCGATCATATCGCCCTTCTTCACGCGGTACGTCGAATAGCACAGTTCCAGCTCGTCCGAAGAATACGCATCCGCATCAAAGACCGCCGTCGCGGCGTCTATGCTGTCGTCCTCACCCATGGCAAGCTGACCGTCTTCCGCACCAAGCAGTCCATCCGCTGGCGGCTCAATTTCAGAATCTGCCGGCCGTGCAGACGCCGGCTCCGCTCCGGACTGGGCGGCGCCCTTCGGAACAGATGAGACAACCGCCGCATCAAATTCCGATTCCGTAAAATTCGGAATTCCTGAAGTCTCAAGGCCGCCGACGCCTTTTTGAATTCTAAAATGATTTGCGGCATACACCGCGCACACCGTAACGCACCCGCCGACGCAGAACGCCGCAACCGAATGAATGACAATCCGCCGTATTCTTTCTCCAAAAATCATATTCCAAACACTTTGAATCCTTGTTATTACATTTGATTTTTTGTAGTTATCGAACATATTGTACCCCTATTTTTTAGAAATGCCAATAAGATATGTCTCAAAAGATTCCGAGCGGCACGCCTCCGGCTTGAAGCCCTTTGCTGAATCAAACAGCCCGCGCATTTTCTTCAGCAGCTCCTGCTGGCCGCCATTTTGAAAAATCTTCACCGCAAAGCTTCCGCCCTTTTTCAGCATCGTCTCCGCATACCACAGCGCCATTTCGACAAGCTGCTGGGAGCGGGCAGTGTCGACGGTCCGGTTTCCCGTCGTCAGCGGCGCGGCGTCGCACACTACAAGCTGGTACGGTCCGAGCGCCCGGATTTTTTCGCGGACTTCCGGCTCGTTCAAATCGCCTTGAATGAACGTCAGCTGGCTTCCCCGCACAGTCTTTGCAAGCGGGTTCAAGTCGCAGGAAACGACGCGCCCCTGCTCCCCGATGTTCCGAAGGAGGAACGTCGTCCAGCTGCCGGGGGCAGCCCCCAGATCGAGCGCCGCGCAGTTTTTTGCAATCACTTTGAATTTTTCGTCGATTTCCTTCAATTTATATACGGAACGCGCCGGATATCCCTCAGAGAACGCTTTTTTCGACCAAAAATCAGGTTTTGAATAATTGCTGGATGCCATGCTTGCTTTGATTTTCGGAATATTCGCAGGAAAAGTGAAGTTGATTTGATTTCGTCTTTCCACTATAGTTGTTCCATGGGCAAAAACAAGCGGCTTTCAGAATTTTCCATCTATCGAGAACGTGTTGAAGACGCGCTGCAGCGCGCGCTGCCGAAGCAGGCGGAATTTCCGTGGCAGGCAGACGCATTCGGCGCGCTTCCCGACTGCATCCGGAAGAACCATATTGCTCCGCTGCTGGAGCCATGCCGCTCACTGCTGCTGTCCGGCGGAAAACGATGGCGCCCGATCCTGCTGCTGCTGTGCGCCGAGCTTGCGCGGCAGTCCGGCAGGACAGGCGGAGTGGATGCGGACGGCGCCGACGCATTGACGCCGCTCGTCGAGTTCGTCCACATGGCAAGCCTCATCCACGACGACATCGAAGATTCCTCCGAAACACGGCGCGGAAGGCCGGCCGCGCATATCACGTACGGCGTGGACGCCGCGCTCAACGCAGGCTCATGGCTGTACTTTGCCGCGGCATCCTGCATCGAAGCGTGCGCTGCCGGCGCTGAATTTAAAAACACGCTCTACGCGCTGTACACAAAGGAACTCCGACGCCTCCATCTTGGACAGGCAATGGACATTTCGTGGCACCGCTCGCCGAATGCGTTCCCGACTGTGGAAGAGTACGCCGCAATGGTTCATTGCAAGACAGGCACGCTCGCCTCGCTTGCCGTCCAGACAGGATTGCTCGCCGGCGGCGCTTCACCGGCAGAGGCGGCGGCAGCCGGATGCATTGCGGAGGCGCTGGGCGAAGGATTCCAGATTTTGGACGACGTGCAGAATCTGACGACCGGAAATCCCGGAAAAGAACGCGGAGACGACATTATCGAAGGAAAAAAAAGCTTCCCCCTGCTGCTCCATATAAAAAACTGTCCGCAGGATAAGAAGCGATTGTCCGCCTATCTGAAGTCCGCCGCAAAAAAAGGAACCGGCGCGACAGCGGCCGCATCCATAGAACAGTGCATCGCCCTGTTGGAATCCAGCGGAGCGACTGCAGCCGCGGCAGAAAGAGGGCGGAGCCTTGTCGAAGAAAACAGCCGCCTCCTTTCGGATATTTTCGGAACACGGAACAGCGCGCCCGCAGCAAGAAAAATCGAGCAGCTGTTTGCGGCAATGCTCCCGGAGGGCGCCTGATGCTTGAAACTGTCGAAAATTTGAACAATCAAGCCGTCCGGCTTGCAGCTGACGGTTCGTTTCAGGAAGCAATCGCCTGCTTTGTCCGCGCAATCACCATTGAAAAGGACAACTACCTCTTGTGGTTCAACCTCGGAATAACATACCGGGACGCCGGAAGATTGAAGGAGGCAAAAGCCGCGCTGCTTCAAGCGCATGAAATATCCGAGCAGGACGAAGACATCATCGAATCCCTCGCGCTGATCTGCTACAACATGGGAGATTTTGAAGAAGCGCTCGCATATTGCGGCGAAGGACTTGACTACAATCCGCAGAATCCGCACCTGTGGAACACAGCCGGAGTCGTTTATTTCAACCAGAATGAATACGGAGACGCGGCGCAGGCATTTGAAAACGCAGTCATGATGAATCCATATTATTACGATGCGCTGTTCAACCTGCGGGATGCCTATGAAAAAATGGGAAACGCCGCCGGCTATCACGAGTGCGACGTCCGCATCCGGGAAATTGAAAAGCACAGGGAGCCGAAATGAAGGAACTGTTTGTCGTAGATTCAATATGCGGCGGAAGAATTACAGTTTCTCCCTGCGCTTCCGTCAGCGCCCCAAACGCTGAAGCTAATCAAGGCGGCAGATGCCATACAGAGG
>CAMWPF010000252.1 GCA_947176045.1 uncultured Treponema sp.
CATTCTGAATATGCTCAACATTCCGTTCCGCGTCATCATGCCGAATGTGGACGAATCGTTCGCAACAAAGCTCGGGCTGGAGGCCGACGAAATTCCAGAATACCTGGCGCGTGAAAAAGTGCTGTCAGTCGTCCGCTCCCTGCCGCAGGAACAGGAGATTCCATGGGTGCTTGGAGCCGATACGGTGATTTCCTTGGATGGGAAGATATACGGAAAGCCGGGAGACGCGGACGAGGCGGAGCAGTTCCTCAGGGATTTTTCAGGACGGACGCATCAGGTCATCACGGCGCTGGTTTTGTACAACGGAAGGAAGAAGTCGTTCTCATCCTCCCTATGCAAGACGGACGTAACATTCTCGCCGATGACGCAGGAGGAAGTCCAATGGTATGTCGAGACGGGCGAATGGCACGGAGCCGCAGGCGGATATAGGATTCAAAGCCTGGCGTCCTGCTTCATCAGCAGGATCGAAGGCTCGCAGAGCTGCGTGACAGGGTTGCCAATCTGCGGCCTTTATGATATTCTCAAGGCGCAGGGCTATTCCATCTTGGAGTAGCCCTGCCGTATGCAGCGCGCCTGCCGTGCGCCGGCGGCTGCACATGAATCTTCCGTGCAGAAAACTGCATCGAGAAAAAGAGTCGGGGTAATTTCAATTACCAGTGAAGGAGAACATCATGGCAGTTGTAACCATGAAGAACCTGTTGGAATCTGGTGTGCATTTCGGACATCAGGTGAAGCGGTGGGATCCGCGCATGAAGAAGTACATCTTCGCAGAGCGCAACGGCATCCATATCATCGACTTGCAGAAGACAATCGCTGCAATCAAGGACAGCTACGAGGCCGTCCGCAAAATCACGGCGTCAGGAAAATCCATCCTGTTCGTCGGAACAAAGAAGCAGGCGCAGCAGGCCATCCAGAAAGAGGCCGAGCGCTGCGGAATGTACTACGTGAACAACCGCTGGCTCGGCGGAATGCTCACCAACTTTGCGACAATCAAAAAGTCCCTGCTCCGCCTCAAGAAGATCGAAAAGATGGAAGTGGACGGAACGTTCGGCAACCTCACAAAGAAGGAAGTCTCCTCCCTTCAGAAAGAAAAGTCAAAATTGGAAAAGAACCTTGGCGGAATCAAGGAAATGAAGGAGCTGCCCGGCGCCGTGTTCATCATCGACACGCACAAGGAGCAGATTGCCGTCGCCGAGGCTCGCCGCATGGGCATTCCGATCATTGCAGTCGTCGACACCAACTGCAATCCGGAGGGAATCAACTATCCGATTCCGGGAAATGACGACGCCATCCGCGCCATCTCCCTGTTCACGTCCATCATCGCGAACGCCGTCATCGAATCCGACAACGAAAACGGACTCAAGATCCTTGAGAATCTCGGCGACGAGGACGATGGCGTCCAGACGGACGCGTCCAACAAGAACGAGGACGTCGAGATCGAGGACTACAGCAACTACCAGCCGACGGAAGCCAAAGAGGAGGCCGCCGAGCAGGATGATTCCGACGGACAGTCGTTGGTTGACGAAGACAAGCTGTACAAAGACTAATCAAGCGCGCCGCTGCTTTTGCGGCAAAAGGAATGGCATTTTATGGAAATCAAAGCATCAGACGTCAAGGCGCTCCGCGACAAGACCGGCGCCGGCATGATGGAATGCAAGAAGGCGCTCGTTGACTCAAACGGAGACGCCGCGGCGGCGGAAAAGCTGCTGAAGGAAAAGGGGCTTGCAGCCGTCGCCAAGCGTTCCGACCGTGCGACGGGCGAAGGACGTGTTTTCATCAAGCAGGACGGCGGCAGGATTGCGATTGTGGAAGTCACGTGCGAGACGGACTTCGTCGCAAAGAACGTCGACTTCATCGCGCTCGGAGAAAAGCTTGCGGAGCTGACGCTCGCAAAAGGCTGCACGGAGGTTACGCAGGAGCACAACGATCTGCTTCAGGAGCTGGCCGTTAAAATCCGCGAGAACATGGCCGTCCGCCGACTGACGGTTGTGGACGTTCCTGAAAATGCGGCCGCATCGACGTACGTGCACCACAATTTCAAGATCGGCTCCGTCGTCGTCATCAAAGGCTCCGCCGACAGCAAGGTGAAGGATTTTGCGCACGAGTGCTGCCTGCACCTTGCCGCGAACACGCCTTCCTACATCACGAAGGAGGAAGTTCCACAGTCCTATATCGACGAGCAGACGGAAATCTTCAAGAAGCAGATGGCGGAGGATCCGAAGGTTTCCTCCAAGCCGGAAGCCGTCCAGGAAGGAATCCTCAAAGGAAAGATCGGAAAGCATCTTTCCGAAATCTGCTTCATGGATCAAATGTTCATCGATGACGAGAAGAAGTCCGTTTCCGCAAAGCTTGCGGAGATGGGAAAGGATGTCGGCGCTTCCTTGGAATTTGGAAGCGTCGTGCTGTACGTACTCGGAAAATAATCCTGAGCGCAGACGCGGCGCATTTGGAAGCGACCGGCTCCCCTTTCCGCCCGCACTGTAAAGAACCAAGTCAACATATTCCGCCACAAGGCGGAATATGTTGACTTCATTTTTGACTGTGGAGAACACAATGGCTGAAACCAGCGAAGCAAGAATGGAAAAAACGATAGCTGCATTGAAGGATTCGTTCAACGCAGTCCGCACAGGACGCGCCTCCGCGGCGATTTTCGACAAGGTGCGCGTCGATTATTACGGAACAAAGTCTCCGCTCAATCAAGTTGCAACAATTTCCGTCCCGGAGGCGCGGACCATCATCATACAGCCGTTCGACAAGTCGCTTGTCGGCGACATTGAGAAGGCGATTCAAGTTGCGGACTTGGGACTGAATCCGTCGAACGACGGAAAGGTCATCCGCATCGCAATTCCTCCCCTCACGGCGGAGCGCAGGAAGGAGCTCGTCAAGCAGGCGAAGGCGACCGCTGAGAATTCCAGAACGGCGATCCGCAACATCCGGCGCGACGGCAATGACGAGCTGAAGAAGCTCCAGAAATCCGGCGAACTCACAGAAGACGGGTTGAAACAGGAAGAAGACAAGCTTCAAAAAGTAACCGACAAGTTCATTGCGGAAATCAATAAAATCTACGAAGCGAAAGAAAAGGAAATTTTGGAAGGCTGATGCCGATTGATAAGACTGCGCTCCCTGTCC
>CAMWPF010000253.1 GCA_947176045.1 uncultured Treponema sp.
CCGTCGGGGTTTTTGGCGGCAGAGACGTCGGCGGTGGAGCGGAGCGGGGCTGCGGTGCGTTTTTTTGTCCGGCCGGTAACTTTTCCCGCCATTTTGTTCCTGCGCGCGCGAAAGCACGGCTGCCTGGAGCGTTGGCGCGGCGTCATGCCGCTGCGGGCTTCCTCCTCCGTCCGCGCTCCATGCGGGAAATCTGCTCATCTTTGACAACGGAACTGTTCTGTGGGATAATATCTGCAACCTTTTTGTCCGGAAGGGGTCTAAAGGGAAACCCTATTCTTGTGAGGAAACACATGGCTCTTTATCACGATTTTTTAGTTGAGGACAGGGAATTCACTTCCTATGACGATCTGAAGGCTCACTGCCGGCTGAAGGCTCCGCAGAATTTCAATTTTGCCTACGATATCGTTGACCGGTACACGGTCACCGAGCCGGGAAAGCGCGCGCTCGTCTGGTGCGACGACAACGGCGAGGAGCACAGCTGGACGTTCGAGCAGATTTCGGCCGAATCGAAGCGCACGGCGTACTTCCTTGCGTCGCAGGGAATCAAGAAGGGCGACACGGTCATGCTGATTCTGCGCCGCCGCTACGAGTGGTGGTGGACGATGATGGCGCTCTGCCGGATCGGGGCGATTGCCGTCCCCGCCACGGACCAGCTTTTGCAGAAGGACATCGAGTACCGCACGAACGCCGCGGAAATCAAGATGATCATCTCCTATGACAACCCGGTCGTGCAGGCGGAGATCGAAAAGGCGCTGCCCGCCTCGCCGACGGTGAAAAAGCTCGTTACCGTCGGCCCGCACCGCGACGGCTGGATAAGCTTTCACGAGGAAGTCGCCAAGTGCGCGCCTGAATTCCCGCGCCCGGTGGGGGAGGCCGCGACGCGCAACGAGGATCCGATGCTCCTCTACTTCACGTCGGGAACGTCCGGCTATCCCAAGATGGTGCTCCACAACTTCGTCTATCCGATCGGACACATCATCACGGCGAAGTACTGGCACGGCGTTGTTGACAACGGACTGCACCTGACGGTCGCCGAGACAGGCTGGGCAAAGTCCACATGGGGCAAGCTCTACGGGCAGTGGATCTGCGGAACGGCGCTCTTCGTCTACGACATGAACAGCTTCAAGCCGGACAAGATGCTCCACAACATCTCCCGCTACGGAATCACAACGTTCTGCGCGCCGCCGACCGTCTACCGCTACCTCATCAGGCAGGATCTTTCAAAGTACGACATGAGCGCGGTCACGCGGTTCTCCACGGCGGGCGAGGCGCTCAACGGCGAAGTCTACAACAAGTTCATCGAGCAGACTGGAAAGAAGATTTACGAGGGCTACGGCCAGACAGAATCGACCATCATCTGCGGGAACTTCATGGACGCCGCCGTGCGCCCCGGCTCCATGGGACGCCCGTCCCCGGTGTACGATGTCTCCGTCGTGAATCCCAACGGCAAGGAAGTACCTGCGGGCGAAGTCGGCGAGCTTGTCATTCATGTTGAGGACGGACATCCGTTCGGACTGCTTTCCGGCTACTACCGCGACGTGACGCTTACGGCGAACGCCTTCGACGGCGGCGTCTACCATACCGGCGACACCGTGTACATGGACAAGGACGGCTATGTCTGGTTCGTGGGGCGTAAGGACGACATCATCAAGTCCTCCGGCTACCGGATCAGCCCGTTCGAGGTCGAGTCCGTGCTCCAAAAGCACCCGGCCGTCATGGAATGCGCCGTTACCGGCGTTCCCGACGAAAAGCGCGGGCAGGCGATCAAGGCGACCATCGTCCTGTCGCCGGGCTACGAGGCGAGCCACGAGCTGGAAGTCGAGCTCTACGACTTCGTGAAGCACGAGACCGCGCTGTACAAATGCCCGCGGATCATCGAATTCGTGACCGAGCTGCCGAAGACCATCAGCGGAAAGATCCGCCGCGTTGAAATCCGCGAGAAGGACAGCGGCAAGGATCCGGAAAAAATCAAGCAGGAATTCTAGCATTCTTGACGGCGGCGCACCGGGCGCCGCAAGAACAAAGCGCCGGCCTCGGACTGCTCCGAAGCCGGCGCGTTGTATTTTCAGGATATGCCGTGCCGGGCGGCTACTTCTTCAGAATCACGAATCCCTTCGCCGGGACGCTCGTCGGAGCTGTCGTGCCTTCCTCCGGCTCGCCGCTTGAGACGTCGACGGCCTTCGTGTAGCCGGCCGTTGCAATATCAGCCGCGTCGTCCGTCGCGTTGAAGTACACGAGGAACTCGCCGGCCGTGTATTTCGTTACGCCGGTCGACACGGTTTCCGCCTTCGCGCTTGTGTTCGCGCCGAACGCCTCCGGGTTCGCCTTGCGAAGCGCGATCAGGCCTTTGTACGTGTTGTACACGTCGGCGTACGTCGTCTTGAAGCCGAGGTCGATCGTGTTGCAGTCGTCAATATTGCGATTCCCTGGCGTGTTCGTCCACGTTACGCCGCCTTTCATATCAGCGGAATAGCTGTCCGGATTCCCCTTCTTCGTCCGGAGGAACTCCTGCCCTCCGTTGATGAACGGCGTTCCCTGCGACAGGAACACATATGCCGCCGCGAGCGCGTCCTGCTTGCGGATTGTCTCAAGTTGAACATCGGTTAATGACGATGGAAATTGTCTTACGATGGCATCGGAGCCAATAATATTATTGTTGCCATCTGCAACTGCCGCCGAGTACGCAAGCTTGTCGTACAGCGTGTAGTTGTCGTGGCACTCCACGTAGTGCAGTGCAAGTCCGGGTTTGCCGGTCGTGTTGCGGTTGTTCTTGCCGGACTTTCCTGTCAAGCCGTTTACGATGCCGCTGTCATTATAGTATGTCTTGCCGTTGGAAAGTCCTTGCACCTGCCCCATTTGGAAGCCGCCGAACTCCGCGCCCTTGATCGCGTCGCGGAAGTCGTCGTCGAACGCGCCCACGCCGTAGCCGGAGCTGGAAACCGCGCCCGTGCAGCCGTCCTTAACTGCCGCCGTTCCGCCCGTCCACGGCTCACCATACACCATCACCTTCGGATCGATTTCCTTCAGTTCCGAATAAATTTTCGCCATCGTCTCCTTTTCGTGCAGGCCCATCAGGTCGAAGCGGAAGCCGTTGATGTGGTAGTCCTTCATCCAGTGCTTGA
>CAMWPF010000254.1 GCA_947176045.1 uncultured Treponema sp.
CCGACTGAATTCGGTGCGGCGGGAAACGTCCAGTTCCATACGCTTCCTGTTGGAAGGCCGTTCCAGCTGGGGCCGCTGAAAATCGATGTCTGCCGGATGCGGCATCCCGGTTCGGTGCATGCGTTCGCCTTCACCGAGAACGGCAGGAAGCTGGTGTACGCGACGGACATCGAGCTTTCGGAGCAGGACGTTCCGGAGGATGCTGGTCAGGCGGCGGTGTTCCAGGATGCAGACTGCATTTTGATCGACTCGCAATATACGGCGGAGGATGCGCTCCGGCATAAGGATTGGGGGCATTCATCGTTCAATCAGGCGGTCGACTTCGCTTCGCGCTGGAACATCGGGCGGATGTACTTGTTTCATCATGAGCCGACATACGACGACAAAAAGCTCGCTTCGGTTTTGGAGGCAGCCCGTTCGTATGCCGCACCTGCGGGCATGGAAGTCTATCTTGCGGTTGAGGGGGAGGAGTTCGAGCTATGACAAAGGATGGCGCGGCCGACGGACGGCTGGCGATGACGTACGATTTCAGCAGTGAAGAAATCATTGCATTGGCGCTGCATTTCAGGAGCAGGCAGGGCCGCATTCCGTCGGAACTGGCGGATTTCGCCGCCGCCATTGAAAAGGCAGTGTATGACTCCCTGTCCATCGGCGAAGCGCAGAGACTGTATTCATGAGAAGGGGCGCCGTTGTTTTTGCCGCGTCCGGCCTTGCCGCCGCCGTCTTCCTCCTCGCATGCCGTGCGGTTGCGCGTCCCATGACTTCTGTGCAGGACGCGCATACAGAGCGGATCGAGGTTCCGTCCGGCAGCTCCGTCCGTTCCGTCGCACGGCAGCTGAAGGATGCCGGACTGATCCGCAGCAGCGCTTGCTTTTACGCCGCCGCCCGGTTTCCCGCCGCCGCCCTGCTGCTCGCAGGCTCCGCGCGCCCGTTTTCACTGAAAAGCGGCATCTATCAGATTGACAGCAGCACGCCGCTTGCCGAGATTTTCGCAATCCTTACGACCGGGCGGCAGGAATACATCAAGGCCGTGCTTCCTGAAGGGCTGACCGCCTCCAAAATCGCCGCCAGGCTGGAGGAGCTTGGCGTCTGCGCCGCCGCCGACTTTGCCTCCGCGGTCCGGAGCCGGGAGCTGCTTGAGAGGTATCAGATTCCCGGCGATTCGCTGGAAGGGTACTTGTTTCCCGACACCTATTTTTTCACGCCTGCGATGGAGGGTGCGGAGGTTGCCGCCTGCATGACGGACAATTTTTTCGACAGGATACGCCGGATCGATGCGTTCTCCCAGATGACGCCGGAGCTCCTCAACAAGACGGTGATCCTGGCCTCCATCGTGGAGCGGGAGTACCGCGTGGACGACGAGGCGCCGCTGATTGCAGGCGTCTTCCAGAACAGGCTCGATGGACGGATCGGACTGTATTCCTGCGCGACCATCGAGTACATCATCACAGAGATCGAAGGACGTCCGCATCCCGACACCATCACGTATGATGACTTGAAGCTGGACAGTCCGTACAATACATACAAATGGGCGGGGCTTCCGCCCGGACCGATTTCAAATCCGGGGGAAGTCGCCTTGAAGGCCGCCGCGGAGCCGGCGCAGACGGACTACTACTTTTTCCGCGTCGCGGACGCCGAAAGCGGGCGGCATCATTTCAGCAGGACGTTCTCCACGCATATCAGCGAGGGCTATACGTTCAGCACGAAAAAATAATCCGGAGGAGCATGGCTGGGCATATTTCAAAAGAAACCATCGAGGCGGTGCAGAACGCCTCCGACATTGTGGGCGTCATCGGCGAATACACAAAGCTTGAGCCGCGCGGCAGCGACTGGTGGGGCTGCTGCCCGTTCCACAATGAGAAGACCGCCTCGTTCCATGTGGAGCCGGAGCGGAAATTCTATTACTGCTTCGGCTGCCATGCGGGCGGCGACGTCATCAAATTCATCATGGAGCAGGAAAAGCTTTCCTACGCGGACGCCATCCATGCGCTTGCAAAAAGGGCCGGAATCGCCGTCCGCTACACCGACGGCGGCGGCGAAAAGCCTGATCCGCAGCAGAAGCGGATGGAGGAATGCATCGAGCTGTACGAGCGGACCGCCTCCATGTTCCACTACCTGCTTACGGAGACGGAGATGGGAAGGGGCGCGCTGGAATACATCACGAAGCGCGGCATTTCCATGCAGACCATCCAGAAATTCCGGCTGGGCTATGCGCCGGCGGACCGGCGCTGGCTCAAATCATTCCTCTTGAAGAAGCATTTTTCTCCTGAATTCCTCGACCAGTCCGGATTGTTCAGCAAGAACTACCGCGACGTCGCATTCTTTTCGAACCGCCTGATGTTCCCGATTTTCAACAGGCGGGGGCAGGTCGTCGCGTTCGGCGGACGGCAGCTCGACAGGAATCCCGACAGTCCGAAATACCTCAATTCCGGCGACATGATCCAATATAAGAAGGGGGAGACGCTGTTCGCCTTCAATTTTGCGAAAAAGGCCATAAAGGAAAAGAAGGCGGTCATATTCTGCGAGGGCTACATGGACTGCATCGCGTACCATCAGTGCGGCATCGAGAACGCCGTCGCGCCGCTTGGCACTGCGCTTACGGAAGAGCAGATAAGGATCGTGCAGCCGTTTGTGGACGAAGTGCTTCTGTCCTTCGACTCCGACGGCGCCGGGCAGAAGGCGACGATGCGCGGCATCCTCATGCTTCGCCAGAAGGGGATTACGGTGAAGGTCATCCGGCTTTCCGGAGGCAAGGATCCCGCGGAAATAATGCTGCATTTTGGCAGGGAGGCATTGACGAACGCCGTTTCCAGTGCTATATTAGATAGCAACTTTTTACTATCTAAACTGGGCGAAGAGTACGCTCTTGACACGCCGGAGGGAAAGGCGAAGGCTTCGCTTGTCTTTTTCTCCTATGTCGATGCGCTTCAGTCGGATATACAAAAGGAATCGAGCCTGGAGCAGTTGGGCCAGGCGTTCAATTTGAAGATGGAGGCTGTTAGGAGGGATTTTCAAAATCGGGAGCTCGCCCAAAGGCGGACGGACGGACGGCAGACGGCAGCGGCAGGACCGCAGCGGGACGAAATCAAGCGTACTGCGGAATTGCGCG
>CAMWPF010000255.1 GCA_947176045.1 uncultured Treponema sp.
CCTTATGCTGGGCGGAAAATTTCACTTCTCCGTACGTCATGCGGGAAAAAATGCCGTTCCCCGTCGGCTTGTTCGCGACAAAGTCCTGGAATTCCTCCTGCGTGAACAGATGGTCCACGAACAGCCCGCGCTCGTAATCGTCGCTGCATCCGTCGAATTCCTTGACGCGGCTCAAGTTGTCGGCAAAATTGCCGGAATTCTGCACGACGTCCAGCTCGCGCACGGCGCCGCCGCGGAGGCTGATGCAGGCAAAGTAATTCTTCATGCGGCAGACGTATTCGTTCATGCCGTTGCCGGTATAATCGAACGACGACACCGATTCGGCGAACGAACCGCATTCGCGCAGGATCTTCTCGGCCTCCATGAGGTTTTTATACGCCTGCTGGCGGTACGCGGAACTGACAAACGCGCCCTTCGCCGTGCATACGAAGCCGTCGCCGTCCTGCGCCTCCCACAGCTTCTCGCGGGCCGCCTTTCTGCGCAGCTTGTCGCCGTGGCTCTGGTTCACCAGCTGCCCGACATACAGCATCCTGTCATACAGCGCGCGGCTTTGCGGATAGGTCTGGAAGAAATCGTATATTGTAACTGGAAAACCGCCGTCCGAGCGCACGGATTCGTATGGACGGACAGCCCATTGCGCGACCTCGCCGCCCAGTCCGGCGGCAATATACACCGGCGTCCGCTCCGGCACGGACTTTATGTACTGATACGGCGTCGCAAGCAAAAATTCGCCGTCCGCTGCCTCCAGACGGGAAAGCCAGCCGGACTCCAAAAGCTGCTGCAGTTCCTCCGTCGAAAACTGGATGCAGACGCCGGCATGACCGCCTTCGACAGACCCTCCGCGGACGGCGGAAATCCGCTCCTGCACGGCGGACAGGAATTCCTCAGGCGGAAGTCCGGCGCAGGGCTTGAGCGACGTGCTGACGGGAAGAATCGAAAGCGACTTTCCCTTGTCGCTCATAATCAGCGGAATCCACTTCTGCTTCTCCGCCGGAACAAGCGATTCGTCCAGCAGGACGTATTCCATGCCGCAAGTCGTAAAGCTGGCAAGGAGCGAGGACTCCCAGCTGCTGGCGCATAAAGAAAGTCCGCGCGGCCGCCGCCCCGTCGTCTGGCGCAGTTCGGAGGAAAGCAGCTCAATCTGCCCGCTCCGATCCCGCGGAAACAGCAGCGGAAACACCGGATTGTAAAAGCCGCCGCCCAGCAGCTCAATCTGCTCCCTGCCGATCAGCTCGCGCACGATTTCGATGAATTCGGGATGGCGCCGCTTAAGGTGCGCCAATTGCGGACCGTAAAATGAAAACGCCATGCAGCAGTTCGGGTGAGAATACAAGAATTTTGCAGCAGGCTTGTACACGTTCTGATAGTCCTTCTCGAACCCATCTGAACGGGCGCCGCCTGTTGTGGACGGCTTCACGCAGAAGCATACAGCTATTTTCATTGACGATCCATAAAAAGCGCTACCGATTTCCTTTCAGCATTCTATAGCAAGATTGCCATATTTTAAAGTGTTTTTGAAGCGCGCGTCCGACATTTCCCTCCTTTTTGTTGCAGGAGCAGGAGGTGATGGCGTCTCCCGTATTGCAGCAGAGCGCCGCCCGCGCCTGTCCCGCCGGAATCATCCTGATGACGCCCTTCGGGCAGGCGGCGACGCATCTTCCGCAGCCGTTGCACAGCGCCGAAACGACGGCCGTGCCGTTCTGGATGGAAACCGCCTTCTGCGCGCAGACGTCCGCGCAGTCGCCCATGCCGATGCAGGAAAACGTGCAGTCGTTGACGGAGCCGTATGTCAGATGGATGGCGGAACAGGACAGTCCGCGGACAAGCCGCACGTCGGCGGGGCGCGAAAATTCCTTTTCGCAGGAGCACATGACGACGGCCCGCAGCTCCGACGGAACCTCGGATTCCTCAACGCCGCCGTTGGCATCGTATTCAAAGCCGGCGAACAGCATATTGTCCGCAATCCGCGTCTGCTCCTTGACCGCAGGCACCAAAATGCACGCAAGGAAGAACAGCACCAGCGAAACAGAAAGCAGCAGGACGACCAGAAGGATGACGTTCAAAATCATGGAAGCACCCCCGGATTCAGCCATGAATTGTCCGCCGCAGAAAGCGCCAGGACAACCGCCGCAATTGAAATGAGCAGCAGGCTCCGGCGGTTTCCATGCAGGCACCGCCCCCCCGCACTGTCGATCCGCTTCTTGACTGCGTTCAAAACAGGAATCAGCAGCAGGAAGGAGAGAAAGCAGCAGACGGAAATCAAAAGCACATCCTGAATGCGGACGCTTTCATTCAACGACAGCACGACCACAAGATAGGAAATGCAGAATTCCGCCGTGGTCCTGCCGGACGTGATGCGGATCAGCGTTTCCAAAAAAACTGAGATGGACGCAAAGACAAACAGCGCCACAAGCGGATACAGCGCCGCAAGATTCAGCGGAACAAGCAGATGGCGGACGATGAGCCATGACAGCACGGCGGAACAAACCACCGACAGGACCATCTTGACGAACGGCAGCAGGATCGGGCGGCTGGAATCGCCGAAGGCGATCATGCCGTTCAGTCCGATGCCGTACAGCAGCACCGCGGAGCAAAACACCGTATAATAAAACGCCGTGAAGACAATCATACCAACCCCGCCGTCTCAAGGACCTTCATCTTCCGTTCAACCGCAAGGTATGCGGCGAGCAGCAGCGCGCAAAGCGTCAGCGCTCCGGGAACCGTCGCCAGAAACGAGCACATGGAAATGCGCTCAGGATCCGCAACCACCTGTTCGTACATCCGGCCGAACGCCGGAAGCGTGATCGTGCCGTAGCCCAGAACGTCCCGGATCAGCGCGCATCCCAGCGAATACGCGGAAAAAACAAGCGTCGGCCGCATGATGTCCTTCAGCGCCGACTTCACACCGCGCTCCTTCCGCTCGAACAGGAACAGCGTCGTGAACGTCGAGACCGAAGGCAGGTACAGCGCGAACCCCAGCTGGAGCGCCATTTCCGGCATCATAATTGCAAGCAGCTGGCGGACGAACATCGTGGCGAACACAATGAACGAGGCCAGGAGCAGGAATTCCATCTGCTCAATCCGCAGATTCTTGAGCAGCGCTCG
>CAMWPF010000256.1 GCA_947176045.1 uncultured Treponema sp.
CACATACACAGCCTCCCGCTTCGATTCAAACTGGTGCTTTTCAATGCGGATCACGCTCTTGTCGCTGAAATCCTGGACGGCTTCGCCCGCCCTGCCGATCGCCTTCTTGGACGATTCGACAACCTTTCCGACGCCGTCGCGCACCTTCTCCTTAAATTCTGACGTATTCATGCAAAACCTCCTCGCATTCAAATATACTCACACTTCTGCCGCACGAAAAGAAAATCACGCGGCATAAAACAACCTCAGGACTACAGGCGGTGCAGCGCCAAAATCGCAAGGTCATCCGTCTGGTCGTCCTCCATCACGAAATTATATTCCGTGCAGCTCCGCGCCAGTCCTTCAGGAACGGATGCCTCCGACCGCCGGCAGTACTCCCCATAGAGGTTGAAATGCCCCTTCAAGAAGCTGTCAATCTCCCGGTCCGCAACAACCGTGTCCGCCGCCGAAACGCCGTCGGGACGGTACATCCGGAAAACCTTTTCAACGGAAACAAGCGCGACGACAGCCTCTTCGCCCGACCCCGCGCAGTCCTGAAAATCGAACGCAAGCTCTTCGTCCGGAACCGGATTGCGGACCTTCGTCAAGATGAATTTCCCGCGCGTCATAACCGCCTCGATGACGTCCTTCACACGCCCGGCGCCGAAGCGCTCCTTCCTTTCATTCATCCGTCCGTCCTCCTCATGAATTTTCTGGAACTGCGAATTGCGGACAAAGCGCGTCGATTCCTCGATGCCGTCCGTATACAAAAAGAGGATGTCGCCGGGATGCAGCCGGACCTTCTCGACCTGAAAGCCGCACTTTCCGCCAATATCCCGTGAATGGAACGGTCCCGCAGCGGGCGCCACGGCGAGCCTCACCGTACGCATCCGTCCTGCGGCGGCGTCGAAAATATGCAGGAGGTTGTCGCCAGCATTGCACACAAACACGTCGCCGGAACCGGAGTCATACAGGCATACGACGATTGTCGCGAATTTTCCGTCCAGGCACAGCGATTCAAGGAAGTCGTTCATCTCGCAGACCAGCGCGTCTATCCGCGTTCCGCACCGCCCGTACGTCCAATCTGCAAAAAAACGGTTGAACAGCGTCGCGACGACCGTCATAATCAGGCCGGCAGGCGTTCCGTGTCCTGAAGCGTCGCTTTTTATCAGCGCGTACCATCTGCCGTCCAGATTCTTGAAATCAAAATAATCGCCGGAAATTGCGGCGGCGCCTTCATAATAGCCGAAGCAGCCGAATCCGTCCCCCTGAAAGCGCGCCGTCGTCTTCTGCGAAAGCCCGTCATCCGCAAGCTCCAGCGGCAGGAACGCCCGCTGCACCGCCTTTCCGTCATTCTGAAGCAGGTCGGAAGCGGCCGCCGCCGCAAGCTCTTCCTTGAGCCGGTTCACGGAATCGCACAGATGCCCGATCTCATCGTTCGCCGCCACAACAAGGTTGTGGCTGTCCCCGGCAAGCCGCTCCTTGTGCCGTTCCGAAGCGAGGCGCTTGACGAACGATTCAAGCCGCTTGATCGGACTGACGATGATCCGCGCGCTGACAATCGCTCCGATTCCACCGAGCGCGACGGCGAAGAACGTAATGACGCAGGCAAGCACGATGATGCCCAGCGCCGCAGAACGGACGTCATCGAACAGAAAGTCCGTATTGACTTTCAAAAAGACGATTCCCTGCACAAAATCAGATGAATCTCCGGAACGGAACAGAACCGGCCGATAGAACACATATTCCGAAACGCCCCGCTCCAGCCTGCTGTTGAAATCGGGGATGGAGCCGCTCCCCTCCCTTGAAAAATGCTCCAGCGAGGCGTTCAGCCGCACCGTCAGCTCAGAAAGCTGCCGGCTGACATCGCGCAGCCGTTCCGCAGTCCCGGAAGAAGCCTGCCGGACTCCGCGATGCGCGTCCCGCTCAGCCTCAAGCGCGCGGATGGATTCCAGAAGATCCCCCAATTCCGAAGCGGCTATATAATTGAGCGCAAGGCACTTCTCATTCACATACTGCGCGTCGGAACAGTCCGGTCGGATGCAGGACACGCCAAGCTCAAGCTCCTCCGTGTCGATCTTCGACAGGATGGCAGGATCATTGGACGCCCAGACGTGCAGCAGGGAATCGCTCCCGGAGCCTTCCCCTGCTGCGCCGGAACGCCCCGAAACCGTCGCAAACTCAACGCCGGTGAAGAGGAACGACTGGTCAAGGAAGAAGTCAAGCTCCAAAAGGTTGCAGGACGGCATATACGCCTTCGCGCTGGACGCAAGCCCGGAAAGCAGGATGTCGACCTTTTCGCACAGATTTTCAGAAAGGATCTGCTCCTGCTTCCGAATCATATTCGTTCCGAACGGCGCAACGACAAGCAGGATGATCAGCACAGACAGAAAGACGGTGAAAAATATCAGCTGGGATTTCAAGCTGAGGCGCCGCCAGACAGACAGACGTCCCCCCGTCCGCGTACGGGACGAAGCGCTTCTTCCAGAACGCGGCGCGGCGCCGGAAAGGACGCGCTCCTTGAAACGGCGGCCTGCATATTCATGCAGGAACACGACGGCGGACGCAGTGAAGTACGCCGCGGCGACAATTATGAGCAAAAGCGCAAGCACGAACAGGATGCGGCCGGCGAGGGCGGCAAGAAATCCGGCGGCAGGTTCTGCCGCCTCTTGAACGACGCCCGGAATCGCCGGAGGAAATCCGCCGGACGGCGCCGGTTCCGCAACAGAACCGGCGGACACTCCCAAAAAGAGGAACGCCCTCAAAAAATCACAAACCTGCCTCCGTTCCATCGCTGACGCACTCCTTTCCTGCGGCGCATCAAACGCGCCGCGCACACCAAGACTGAGACGCATCTCCGCGCAGCTGAAGCTGAAGAAGGATCACCGCTTCTTGCTGAAGATCCGGTAGTTCATCCACGGAAACAGCGGATGCGCGCCCTCCAGATTTGTAAGCCATTCCGTGCTGACTGTATTTGAGCCGAGCGCGTCAAACACAATCGTAAAATCGTCAATGCTCTGGCGGAACCGCATCTCCGCATATTCCGGCGAAACGCCTTCGTCCAGCATCTTGGCCCACCCGCACTCCTGGGCGAGCAGCAGCTCCTTCGCGCCATGGTACAA
>CAMWPF010000257.1 GCA_947176045.1 uncultured Treponema sp.
TCCCAGCGCAGTCCGCGGGAGGCGGCCGTGCCGCCCCGCCGCCCCGCCGACGTCCGCGCGACCGAAACGACGTCCGACGCCGCAAGGTTCCGCACGGCCGCCGTGCAGCCGGCCTCCAAAAGCCAGACGCCCTGCTCCCGGCACAGCCAGACAGAAGGATGCTGCGGCGCGGCGAACGAATCATAGATGTTCAGCAGATGGTCGATCCGCCCGCCGTCGCCGCCGACAACCGCAATGTGCGGCGACGCGCAGCCGCAGTCCGAGGCGCGGCTGTACGCGTACTGGACGGCAAGCTCAGTGTCGGTGTCGTCCTTGTCGCAGGGAAACGCCTTGAAGGCCGCGTCCGATGTCCGCGCGGCGGCCAGCTCCTCCGCAGGCAGGCTGTCGAAATCGCCGAGGACCGCCTCTGGAGAAAGCGCGCATCTGCCGGAAAAGAAGTCCGCGTATGCGGCGCATGTCCGAAGCCCGGAATCCGCGGCTACGATGCAGTCCGGCGTTCCGAAAAATTCAAAGAACCGCTCCGTCTGCTCCGGCTCCGGAGCGCAGCCTCCTGCAAAAACGACGGCGCGGAACGCCGTCCGTCCGCCGTCCGCGCTTTGCAAACCGCAGGAATTCGGACTATACTGTTTGGAAACATTTATTTCATTCACAGGTGAACTATAGCATGAACCGCATAAAAATTCCTTCCGTTTTGAAGAAAATGAACTGCATTTTTGAAGGAGCCGGCTTTCAGGCGTACCTCGTCGGCGGCGCCGTCCGCGACATGATGATGCAGAAGCCTGCCGCAGACTGGGACGTCGCCACGGACGCCGCCCCGCGGCAGGTCATGGCGCTGTTCCGCCGCGTCATTCCGACCGGAATCGCGCACGGAACCGTAACCGTCCATTTCATGGGGAAGGAGGTTGAAGTGACGACGTTCCGCACCGAGCGAGGCTACAGCGACGGGCGCCGCCCCGACTCCGTGGCGTACGCGGCGACCATCGGGGAAGACCTCTCCCGCCGCGACTTCACGATGAACGCCGTCGCCGCCGCCCTTTCCGACGGCGCGGTCGTCGATCCGTTCGGCGGACGGGTCGACATACAAAGGAAGGTCATCCGCACTGTCGGAAGCCCGCTCGAGCGCTTCTCCGAAGACGGACTGCGCCCCGTCCGCGCCATCAGGTTCGCCGCGCAGCTGGGATTCGAAATAGAGCGGGAGACGGCCGCCGCCATCGCCGACGAGGCGGTGCTGAAGGTAACGGCGGGAATTTCTGCCGAACGGTTCCGCGACGAGCTGATGAAGATGCTCGCCGCCGAAAAGCCTTCCGCAGCCCTCCGCCTCATGGAGCGGACGGGAATCTTGCGGCTGTTCCTGCCGGAGCTGGCGGACTGCCGGGGCTGCGTGCAGTCGGACGGGCGCGGCTTCCACGACTTCGACGTGCTGGACCACCTGTTCTACGCCTGCGACGGCGCGCCGAAGGAGAAGCCGTCCGTCCGCCTCGCCGCCCTGCTCCACGACATCGGAAAGCCCGCCGCGCGCGCGGTCAAACAGGCGCCCGACGGCGGCGAGCTGTACACGTTCTACAACCACGAGCGCATATCGGCGCAGATGGCCGAACGCCTGCTTTCGCGGCTGCGCTTCCCCAACAGCACGACAGCCAGCGTATGCCATCTCGTGGAGAACCATATGTTCCACTACGAGCATGGCTGGAGCGACGCCGCCGTGCGACGGTTCCTTGCGCGCGTCGGCGCGGACTGCGTCGGCGACCTGTTCGACCTGCGGCTCGCCGATATGTACGGAATGCACGGAACGCCGGTGCGCCTGCACGACAGCGCCGCCTGCGCGCTCCTTCTGGAACTGAAGGACAGGATCGAGGGCGTCCTGCGCCAGAACGCGGCGCTCGACGTGAAGTCCCTCGCCGTGAACGGCACGGACCTCATGCAGGCGGGCATCCCCGCAGGAAGGCAGCTTGGCGGAATCCTCAGGGAGCTGCTGGAGGCTGTCCTGGAAGATCCTGCGCAGAACGAGCGGGAGGCGCTGCTTGAAATGGCGAAGCGCATCTACGCCCGCGGCTAAATTTCCATGTTCATCGCGGCGCGGACTTCCGACAGCGTGCGCGCGGCAGCCTCCCTCGCGCGGGCGGCGCCGTCCAGCAGCACCGTTCGGACATACTCCGGCTGCGCCTCCAGCTCCTTCCGGCGCGCGCGCAGCGGACGAAGCTCCTCGTTAAGCGCCTCCGCAAGCATCTTCTTGAGCGCGCCGCCTCCGCCGTCCCCGATCCGCTGCGCTATCGCTTCCGGCGCCTCCTTCGTGCAGAGTGAGGCGAGCATGAGGAGGTTCGCGACCTCCGGCCGGTTCGCCGAATCATAGGTGATGTTCCTGTCGGAGTCAGTCTTCGCCTTCTTGATGAGCGCCGCCGTCTCGTCCTCCGAAGCGCACAGCATGACGGCGTTCCCGCGGCTCTTGCTCATCTTCGCCGCGCCATCCAATCCCAGAATGCTCGGCGTGCTGCTCAGAAGCGCCTGCGGCTCGGGGAACACCGGCGCGCCTCCGCAGCAGAATTTCTCATTGAAGCGCCGCGCGATCGTCCGCGCAAGCTCCAGATGCGGCAGCTGGTCCTTGCCCACCGGCACGACGGTTCCCTTGCAGGACAGGATGTCCACCGCCTGATGCACCGGGTACGTGTACATTCCCGCGTTGACGCTCGCAAGCCCCGCCGCCTGAACCTCCTCCTTCACCGTCGGATTGCGGTTCAGCTCCGCGTTCGAGACGAGCGTAAGGAACGGCACCATGAGCTGGTTCGCCTCAGGCACATAGCTGTGGGGGTAGATGACGACGTCCTCTCCCGGCTCGATGCCCGCCGCGAGGTAGTCGATCGCCAGCTGCTTCGTGTTCTCGCTTATCTTGTCGAACGCGTCGTGATCCGTAAGGACTTGGTAGTCTGCGATGAGGATCATCGTCGGAACGCCGAGCCGGGAAAGCCGCACCCGGTTCTGGAGCGACCCGAAGTAGTGTCCGATATGCAGCCGCCCCGTCGGACGGTCGCCGGTCAGGACGCGGAAGCCCTTCGGATTCTTCCTGATGTCCGCCTCAAGCCTACGGCTGGCCTCAAGCG
>CAMWPF010000258.1 GCA_947176045.1 uncultured Treponema sp.
TGGATGCGAACTTCAATCCTGCTGAGGACGCAAAGCAAGAATTCGGCCAGTACGTCCAGTCCATCCAGGAAATGACGAAGGCAATGCTTTCCGCAAAAGGGTCAATTGAAATGCTGCCTCAAAAATTCCTTGATGTGGGAAAGTCGCTTGAAGCGTCAGTCGCGCCGGTAAAAGATACGTTTGCGGCGATGCAGGCGACTTTGGAAAACTACTCGCAGCAGGCAGAATCGTTGCAGAATGCGTCCGCACAGATTCAGCACTCACTGACAACATTTATCGACACTTCTGGCGAAACGACGAAAAAAATAAGCGGAAGCCTTGAGCAGACAATCGCGGCGACAAAAGAGATTCAAGAAAACAATGCCCGGCTCAACAGCGACCACAAAAATATGCTCGAGGATTACAAGTCTCTGCATGAAAGCCTCAGCTCAATCCTGACAAAAATCAATGAAGAAGTAATGGCGTATTCAGATGCAGTCAAAAATCATTTCTCACAGCTGCTTGCATCCTATTCCGAGCAGTCAAGGGAAATCCTCCAGAACCAGAACGCACAGATAATTGAAGAGCGAAAATCAGTTTTGGCTGACTATCAGGAAATTGACGAAAAAATCGGCTCTATTTTGGAGATGGTAAATAAAAATCTTTCCGATTATTCTGCAACGATTGAAAAAACGCTTGTGCAGACGCTTGAAGAGTACAATAAATCAGCCATGAAGGTTTCAGTCGCATTTTTTGGGGAAGCCAAATGAACGCAGGAACAGAAAGCGCCGATTCGGCAGGAGACTTCAATCTCTCCATAAGCGACATGATGAGCGCGCTGTGTGCGATATTCGTTCTGCTATGTGTTGGAATTATTTTACAGTTGAAGCAGATCTCCGAAAACTATGTGAACACCAAGTACACGCTTTACAAGGATTTGAGCAGGGAATTTTCCGCTGACCTGCAAAAATGGAATGCAGAAATTGACGCGGAAAACCTTTCAATCCGATTTAAAGATCCCGACGTGCTTTTTGTGATGAACAAGTCCGAGCTGCGCAATTCATACAAGCATATTCTCGACGACTTTTTTCCGCGCCTGCTGAGCGTCGTAAGCAATTACGAAAATTTAATTGAAGAAATCAGAATTGAAGGTCATTCCGCCGAAGCGGTGCAGGCAATCCGGACGGGGCGGGTTACAGAACGGCAGGACTACGAAGAAGGCATGGCACTTTCGCAGAGCCGCACCCGCTCCGTGCTGTCATATTGCCTGAACGACACAAGCTATCCTGAAAGCAGCGAATGGATACGCTCAAAGATTGCCGCAATCGGCTATTCAAAATCCCGCCCGATACAAGCAGACGGCAAAATTGACTGGGAAGCATCGCGCAGGGTTGAGTTCCGCATAAAGCTCAATTCGGACAACGAAATCCAAAAGTATCTTGCAAAGGAACGCCCGTCTGACGGCGGAGCAGAACGGCAATGAACGCGCTGGAATCACTGGACAGGCTGCATCGCGCAGGGCTTTCGCTTTCTTCCGCTCCCGTTCCGTCGCAGGCATATTCAGATGCCGTAAAAACGCATCTGAATATCCTCGACAGTCTGCCTTTCAGTACTATCTTGCAGCTTTTGGCAGACGAAAATGAACTAAGGCTTGGAGCAATTGTTTCCCGGCTGAAAAGCGGAACGCCGTTTTACAGCTTCTTGGTTTTGGCATACAACTTGAGCAAGAAGGAAACGGATTTTGATTTGCTGACCTCCCCGGAAAACGTGCCTGTATACGAACAGATGCTTTCCGTTTCTGAAATGTGCGGCAGTACGCTGCCTCCATATATAAATGTGCTGAAAAAAATCGCCGGCAACAGGCAGTTCTGCCTGTATTCCGAAAATCAAGAAGTCGGATTTTTTCTGGAAGAATATGACCGCTATAAAAACTCTTGCGATGCAACTGATTTTCTGCACGCCTTCAGAAAAATTTTAAAATACCCGACACAGCGCTTGTTTGAACGTTTTATCCACGACGGCATTTTCTCACTCATAAAGTCAACACTCAAAAAACACGCCTCAAAAATTGCAAGTGAGCAGGTTCTGACGTTCTATGTGTACGGACTGCATTATTACCAAAGCGGCATTTCAAATGAAGATGAGAATTTCCTGCTTGAGCATATACGGTTTTGCGTGAGCTATCTTTTACAGCATGACGAAATCGCCTTTCAGATGCCGGACAAAACCCCGCTGTTTCCCGCATTCGGGAATGACGAAGCGGCAATAGACTATTTCTTCGCCCGCAACAAAGCGGCGGTGCGCTCCTTGGACAGATTTATCGGCCTTCTCAAGGATATATGCCAATCACCGGAAGCAAATGAGTTCTGCGAGTTTCTGCGGCTGAATCTGTATAAAAACAAGCGGGTTCGTTTTGATGACACGAAAAATCATTTTGCAAAAATCATGGCGCGGACAATCTGCCAAAAGGCGAAGTCGGAGAATGTGCGGCTATATACAGATATATGCGGCTTGATGCCTCAGGTGTATATATGCAGCCGCTCTCCGAAGATCTGGCGTCATAATGGCGAAGTGTTTTATATCTTCAATGATGCGTATGGCGTATTATTCTGTGCGTTGGAATCTGGCGGCAGGAATGTAAAGGCGCCGAAATCTCACACTCAAATAGAGTTGGAAGTTCTGGAGAGGAATGAGAAAGGGTATGTGACCGTATGGAACTGGCATGATTTATAAAAAGAAATTTACGGAGGATGAAAGCAACAGTTAAAATATGAAGAAAGCACTCCCGCGCCTCCTTCATCCGGCGCGCCGCTTGTTTTCATTCGAGAAGTGATGTACAATAGTGCATTATTTGAAATTGTTTGAAACATATCGAGGAGGTTCGGCTTTGAAAAAAATCATGATTCCTTTGTGCTGCGCGGCGCTCCTTTCCCTGCTTTTTGCGTCCTGCGCGTCCGCTCCGAAGGCTGCTTCCGGGGAGCCTACCGCCGAAGCCGGCGGAAGTGCTGTTCCTGACGGATCTGCGGCAGGCGGTTCCGGCAGCTTCATTCCAGAGGAGCCGGCTCCCATCTTGACAGACGAAGACTTGACGGACAATGCGACCGCCTTGGAA